>JAHAEW010000129.1 GCA_018374635.1 Clostridiales bacterium | reverse complement strand
ATCGTTGTAGCTCACAGCGGAGGCGGAGACAACCATCATGCCGATGAGCATGATCGCCGCCAGAGCCAGGCTGAGAGCCCGCTTGAGGTTTCTCATTTGAATTTCCTCCTTCTGAATTTTGAAGCCTAGGGGCGTATGACACCCCTTGCATTCGGAAGCCTATCGGCTATGTCTTGGTTGGTCAAGTTAACTGGGAAACATGCGCTTATGTTGCCCGGTACGTGATGAAAAAGGCTTGTGGCCCCGAAGCCGATGTCTACCAGACGTTTAACATTCAACCCGAGTATGTCGATATGTCTCGCCGTCCTGGTATTGGCCGCCAGTGGTATGACGATCATCCCGAGTGCATGGAGTATGATACTATCTCTATCTCCACCCCAGACGGTGGCCGCAAGATTCGCCCCCCTAAGTATTTTGATAAGCTTTTTGACTTGGAGCAGCCGGAGTTGATGGCTGAGATTAAGGCCAAGCGCAAGCACTTCGCCGAGCAGGGCAAGAAAGCCAAGTTGGCCCAGTCCACTATGACGTATGAAGAAATCCTCGAGACCCAGGAGCGCGCGCTCCATAATCGTATAAAAAATTTGAGAAGGGAGTTGTAATCATGGCTCGAAGAATGAGGCGTTCCCAGGACAGGCAGGTATTCCGTCACACCGCTGTCAATTCCAAGCGTATCAATGTGAATCCTAAAATTTATCGTGGAGGTATCAGGATGTGAATGATGAACGTGCTACCGTCTGTGTCCGGCTAAATCTCGATGCTGACTGCTACGAGCTGGCCGCCAAAGTTTGGCGTTCTCTTAATATGGAGCTCGATTTTTATGAGTTCCTGGCTTTGGAGCTTCAAATCCGTCTGATAGAAATTTCTGGTTATTTGGAGGATGATAAAAATGATGCTTAACGTTTACGCCATTCGCGACCTGCGTTCTGGCTATCTTACCCCTACAGTCGATCAGAACGACTATATCGCCGCCCGTAATTTTGCCAATGCTATCATGGAATCCCATGGCGTGCTTTTTACTCATGCTTCCGATTTCCAGCTTTTCCGGATTGGTGAGTTTGATACTGACAAGGGCGTTCTTGTTCCGGCTCCGGTGCATGAGCTCGTTTCCGACGGCGCAGAGGTTCTTCGTGCCATGAAAAAGGAGGAAGCCAATGTTTGAGACTTGGCACCGCGAACAGCAGCATTTTTGTTCTGAGCCCGGTTCCGGTGAGAAGATTCTTTACTCTCCTGAGTTCGACCGCTTTGGCGTTATGACCCTTAAGGAGAGCGGCAAAGAAGACCTCTATGCTTTCATCCAGAGCCACAAAGATTCCGTTGATCTCCATAAAATCATGGACAGGTTCAATGCTGGTGATACTGCCGCCCTGCAAAAGGTGCAAGGTATGTTTGGTGATTTCAGCCAGATGCCCCAGACCTATGCTGGGCTGCTCAATCACATGATAGAGGCCGAGCAGACTTTTATGGCCCTCCCTTTGGAGACCCGTGAGAAGTTCGGTCAGTCATTCCACGCTTGGCTCGCCCAGGCAGGCTCTGAGAGCTGGTTAGAGGCTATGGGTATGGTTACACCACCCACCTCCCAAAATCCCGCTGGTGAGCCGCCAGCGGCCTCACAGGGCCCGAAAGGAGGTGAGACAGACCCCGCGCCAGCCTCACCCGTTGGTTAAATTTCATAATCCTGACATTGGCTGAATCTGATTAAAGCAGCCTACACGGCCGCCCTGGCCGTGTGAACAACAGAGAGCGAGGGGCCCCATGGGGCCCCTCCTTTTGAACAACCGTTACAGACTGGAGGTATTAAATTGTCTCGCAATGAAAATACAAGATTTGCTCTTAATCCTACTAACCTTGATATTGCTCGTAGCACTTTTCGGCGTGACCATAGTGTTAAACTCAGTTTCAACGTTGGAGACGTTATCCCCTTCTATGTGGACGAGGTTCTTCCCGGCGACACTTTTCAGGTGAAGACTTCCATGGTGGCCCGGCTCCAAACTTTGCTCACTCCCATGATGGACAATCTTTATCTCGACACTTATTTTTATTTTGTGCCCAATCGTATCGTCTGGCAGCATTGGCGTGAGCTTATGGGCGAGAACACGCAGTCCGCGTGGATTCCTACGACCGAGTATTCCGTTCCTCAGGTCACGGCCCCCTCTGGTGGTTGGTCTATTGGCTCGATTGCCGACTACATGGGTATTCCGACTGGTGTCGCCAATTTATCTGTCAACGCGCTTCCCTTCCGGGCCTATGCCCTCATCATGAACGAGTGGTTCCGTGACGAGAATCTCTCTGACCCTCTTAATATCCCTGTCGATGACGCTACCCTTGCTGGTTCTAATGGCACTAACTATATTACGGATGTAGTCAAAGGCGGTATGCCTTTCAAGGCTGCCAAGTTCCACGATTATTTTACCAGCGCCCTTCCTGCTCCGCAGAAGGGTCCTGATGTGACCATCCCTGTTTCCTCTGGTACTAACTATCCTGTTGTTCCTTTGGCTCAGAAGGTTCCTGACGAACTTGTCGCTGGTCAGATTTATACGGCTAAACTTCTTCATGGTGATCCTTCTCCGTGCTCTCTTGGGTTTAATGCTAATGGTGAGCAAAGTCAATATTTTGCTGGTGGTTCTTCCTCTGGCGTTTATCCTGTTATTAACAATCTTTGGGCCATCAATGACGGTTCCGTTTCCGCTGCCACTATCAATCAGCTTCGCATGGCTTTTCAGGTTCAGAAACTCTACGAGAAGGATGCAAGAGGAGGTACTCGTTACATTGAAATTCTCAAGTCTCATTTTGGCGTTACAAGTCCTGACGCTCGTTTACAGCGTCCTGAGTATCTTGGCGGGAATCGTATACCTGTTAATATCAATCAAGTGGTGCAGAACTCTGCAACCCAGGCTCAAGGAACTCCTCTCGGTGATACGGCTGCCTTTTCTGTTACCACCGATGTTCACGGTGATTTCATTAAGTCTTTTGTTGAGCATGGTTTCGTGATCGGCATTATGGTTGCCCGCTATGACCATACCTATCAGCAGGGCCTTGAGCGTTTTTGGTCTCGTCGTGACCGCCTGGACTACTATTTCCCCGTCTTCGCTAACATTGGTGAGCAGCCTATCCTGAATAAGGAGATTTACGCTCAGGGCACCGAACAGGACAATGAGGTTTTCGGCTACCAAGAAGCCTGGGCCGACTACCGTTATAAGCCCTCCCGTGTGGCTGGTGAGATGCGTTCTAAGGCTCCGACCTCTTTGGATGTCTGGCATCTTGCTGACGAGTATACTCAGCTCCCGAAGCTGTCTGATGCTTGGATTCGCGAGGATAAGACCAATGTTGACCGCGTACTTGCTGTTACTTCTGCTATGTCTAACCAAATGTTTGCCGATTTGTACATCCAGTGCAAAGCTACTCGGCCTATGCCTGTGTATTCTATCCCTGGTCTTATTGACCATCACTAAGGAGAGGTGATATAATGCCTACGACCCTCGGTGAGGCCGTTTTCGGCTCTCGTTATAATCAGGTTAAGCAGCAGTTTTCGTCTGCTAAGCAGCAGCCCTCTATTTCTTCCGCTGCTGGTCAGTTTGGCTCTATTGCTGGTGCTCTCCAAGGTATTGCCGGCCAGAATACAAGCTCCTCCGCTAAACAGGCGGAGGAGCTACGGAAATGGCAGGAAGAGCAGTATCGGATTATGCGTGAATATAATTCCGCTGAGGCTCAAAAAAACCGTGATTGGCAGGAGCGTATGAGTTCTTCTGCCCATCAAAGAGAGGTTCGTGATTTAATTGCTGCTGGTCTTAATCCCGTTCTTTCTGTCACTGGTGGTAGCGGTGCCGCTGTTACTTCTGGCGCAACGGCTAGCTCCTCTGCCCCGTCCGGTGCTATGGGTAGCGTTGATAATAGTGCCACTGGTGCTGTTGCTGGTCTGTTTGGGAGTTTACTTAGTTCTCTTTTAAGCTTGGAAGGTACTCGTGTTTCTGCTCAAGCTAATCAGGCTATTGCGGATAAATATACAGCTATGAATAAGACTGTTGCAGAGATTCAGTCGCATACCCAGCTTACTACTGCCAACATTCAGGCTATGGCTCAGAAGTATACCGCGGATGCTCATTTGGCTGGTACTAAGTATGCTGCCGATGCCTCCGCCGCCGCCTCTAAGGTATCGGCTTCTATTCATGCTGCCGCCCAGAAGTATGGCTATGATGTTAATTCTATGACGCAGAAAGATATTGCCGCCTTTAATGCTTCTGTGAATAAAGATTTGCAAGAAGCTGGTTTTAAACACGATTTTGATATAAGGGAAAGTTTTCCATCTAATGCTTGGCAGGCTTTTGGCCCTGAACTTGCGTCTGGTCGTGAAGCTCTTGATCAGCTTGGTCTCCCTTGGGGCGATAATATTTTTGATTATGCCAAGATGATTGGTGGTGCTGTTGGTGATACCTGGTCTGGTAAGGCTGTCAGCAAAAAACGTTAACGTCTGAGGCTGAAAATTGGAGGGTCGTGGGAACCAATACTATCTTGATATATTGGTTCCCACTGACACCACCCAAGCCCCGAGTCCGGAAAAGCTTGCGGCTCTAAGAGTGTAGCGTTTGGAGGTAGTTATTTGTCGTGTTTTCACCCCCTTAAGGGTTTTCAAGTCGGTTTTACCAAGAATGGCAAGGCCGATATGAAGATAGTTCCCTATGGCGTTCATCATCTGGAATTGCGAAAAGGTCGCATTTGTATGTCAGATGTTCCCGAGATTTCCGCTTATGCTGAAAAGACCTGGCTTGACTGGGTTGAAATCCCCTGCGGTAAGTGTGAAGGTTGCCGCATAGCCCGCTCTCGTGAATGGGCTAATCGTTGTATGATGGAATTGGAGTATCACGATATGGCTTATTTTTTGACTTTGACTTACGATGAAGAACATGTTCCCCGCCATTGGTATGCTGACCCTGAGACTGGAGAGGCGATGCAGTCTCTCAGTTTGGAGAAGCGTGACATGCAGCTTTTTTGGAAGCGCCTTCGGAAAGCCTTCCCGGATGACCATATCCGGTATTTCATGTGCGGTGAGTATGGCTCCACTACCTTCCGTCCTCATTATCATGCAATAGTTTTTGGACTCCACTTGCATGACCTTGTTCCTGTGCAGGATATCCGGCGTGGCGATGTCGGATATCAGTATTTTTACTCGGAGTCTTTACAACGGGCTTGGAGTGTGGTAGAACAGAAAGGGGAGTATGACGCCCCTTGCAAGCCATGAAAAAGGAGGGATTCCCCCCACATGCAGTTCCAAATGGCACAAAAGAGCGGCAAAAAGTGGCGTTGGTAGACATCTGGTAAACACGCCGGGCATGCCAAGCACAAAAAGAGCCCGGAACCGCAACGGTTCCGGGCCACTTTTGGTAGACATTTGGTAGACTTAACCTTAAAGCACAGTACAGGTCACTTGAGCCAATCACACACCTCAGCCAGGCTGATGCCCTGGCCGCGGGCGATACGGGCCACATCCTCGTACTCCGGCTTGGAGCGGACGACGCCCCAGCCGGAGGCGGTCTTGA
>JAHAEW010000019.1 GCA_018374635.1 Clostridiales bacterium | reverse complement strand
ATGCTTCTAATTTTGCTTCCTATATCATGATTTTTGCTCCGTTTAATGATAAAACGCCAGTCCTCGTGTTTTGAGAACTGGCGTTCTTTGACAAGCTGAGACGGCCCCGGGAGAGATCCCGGGGCCGTCTTTTCTGCATACTATCCCGCCCCTTTCCCGCATAGGCTTACAAAGAGACTTACGGAAAAGGAGGAAGCAAGATGCCCACTCAGACACCCGCGCCCCATCGCCCGGATTCCTGGCGTATCTCCCGCCGGTTTGAGGGAAACCGTTCCCCGGAAGCTGTGGTCCAGGCCCTGATCCGGGCCCATATGAAAGAAACTCATATCCATCCGTGAAAGGAGGGTCGGCCGTGCGCACATGGAATACGGCCGGGTATCTGCGCCTCTCCCGGGAGGACGGCGACAAGAGCGAGAGCGACAGCATCGCCCACCAGCGCCGCCTTCTGGAGCAATACATAGCGGAGCACCCCGAGCTCCGCCTGATCGGCTTCTACCAGGATGACGGCTACACCGGCACCAATTTTGACCGTCCCTCCTTCCGCCGCATGGAGGAGGATCTGGCTGCCGGGACCATCGACTGCATTCTGGTCAAGGACCTCTCCCGGTTCGGGCGGGACTACATCGAAGTGGGCCGCTATCTGGAAAAAGAATTCCCCGCCCGCGGGGTGCGCTTCATCGCCGTCAACGACGGGGTGGACAGTGAGCAGGGGCGCTATGATATGCTCCTGCCCATCAAAAACCTCTTCAACACCCAGTATGCCAAGGACATTTCGGACAAGGTCCGCTCCACCATCCGCTCCAAGCAGCGGCGCGGGGAGTTTATCGGAGCCTTCCCCAGCTACGGCTATCGGAAAGACCCCGCAAATCACAACCGGCTGGAGATCGATCCTCCCGCCGCCCGTGTGGTCCAGCGGATCTTTGATCTCTGCGAAGAGGGACTTGGACAGCTCAAGATCGCCAAGGTCCTCAATGCCGAGCACATCCCCAGTCCCAGCGCGTATAAGCGCCTCTCCGGCGAGCGCTATCACAACGGGCGCAGGTTGGACCAGACCACCTACTGGACCTATGCCACGGTCCACCGTATCCTGCAAAACCAGATGTACCTGGGCAACATGGAGCAGGGCCGCAGCGAGCGCCCCGGCATGCACGGGAAGGCGCGGCAGCGCCAGCGCGGGGACTGGATCGTGGTCCAGGGCACCCATGCGCCCATCGTCTCCCAGGAGCAGTGGGAGCGGGTCCAGAGCCTTCTTCAAAAGCGTACCCGGCAGCTGAGCTTTGAACAGAGCCAAAGCCCCTTTGCCGGTTTTCTCCGCTGCGGCGCCTGTGGACGGGCCATGGTCAAGACACGGCATCCCGGCGGGCTCTATTACAGCTGCGGTTCCTATAAGCGCTATGGTCCCACGGTCTGCGCCAGGCACAGCATCTCTCACGCCGCTCTGGAACAGATCGTTCTGGAGGACCTCAACCGTCTCATTTCCTCCGCAGGGGATCTCCGAGGGCTTGCCGAGCGGTCGGCTGCGGCCCTGCCCCCCGCCTCCGGCGGTTCCCGGGAGGGGGAGCGCCTGGAGCTCTCCCTCCAGCGTCTGCGCCGGCTGAAAAAGTCCGCCTATGAGGATTACCGGGACGGCCTGCTCAGCCGGGAGGACTGTCTGTCCTATCAGGAGGATTACGAAAAGCAGATCCAGGCGCTGTGCCGTCAGCTCTCCCAGCTCACCCGAGAGAAAGAGCGCGATCCCCTCCGCCTGCCCTGGGTGGAGGCGCTCCTCCGCCAGGGCAGGCTCACCGAGCTGGACCGGGTCACCATGGCCGAGACCATCCGGGAGGTCCGGGTCTTTCCGGACCAGCGGCTTGAAATTGCCTACGCCTTTTCCGACGATGCGGGGATTTTACAGGGGTAAACGTTCTTCCCCTCCCTCCGGCAAAACGGGGGAGCGCCCATGCAGATCGGCGCTCCCCCGTTCCAATTCTTTTACCGGATCCCGTATTTTTCAATGATATAGTCCATGTCCTTGTCTCCGCGGCCCGACAGGTTGATGAGGACCGAGCCCTTCCCCATGGTCCTGGCCAGTTTCATGCCATAGGCCACCGCATGGGCGCTTTCAATGGCGGGAATGATCCCTTCCAGCCGCGAGAGGGTGAAGAAGGCGTCAATGGTCTCCTCATCGTTGACCACATCGTACTTGACCCGTCCCAGATCGTGCAGGAAGGCGTGCTCCGGTCCGGAGGAGGGATAGTCCAGCCCGCTGGCCACGGAGTAGACCGGCGCCGGATCCCCATTGGCGTCCTTGAGCATGATGCTGTTGAATCCATGCATGATCCCCTCGCTGCCGTAGGACAGGCTCGCGGCGTGATCGCCCAGAGCGGTCCCCCGGCCCAGCGGTTCCACGCCGTAGATCTCCACCGGGTCGTTGAGGAACCCGGCAAACATGCCCATGGCGTTAGACCCGCCGCCCACACAGGCCACCACCGCATCGGGCAGCTCCCCAGTCATCTCCAGGAACTGCTCTCTGGCCTCAATGCCCACGACGGCCTGGAAATCCCGCACCATCATGGGGAAGGGGTGGGGCCCCACCACGGAACCGATGCAGTAGATGGCGTTCCGGTACTCCCGGCAGTAGGCCTCAAAGGCGGCGTCCACCGCCTCCTTCAGGGTCTGGAGCCCGTGGGTGACCTCGATCACATTGGCGCCCAGGATCTTCATGCGCGCCACATTGGGGGCCTGCTTCCGGATGTCCACCGCGCCCATATAGATGTCGCACTCCAGCCCGAAGTAGGCCGCCGCGGTGGCCAGGGCCACCCCGTGCTGGCCGGCGCCGGTCTCGGCAATGACCTTTTTCTTGCCCATATACTTGGCCAGCAGCGCCTCGCCCATACAGTGGTTGAGCTTGTGGGCGCCCGTGTGGTTCAGGTCCTCCCGCTTGACATACAGCTGCACGTTGCCCAGCGTGCCCGAGATCCGCTCCAGGTAGGAGACCGGCGTGGGCCGGCCCTGAAACTCCCGGCGGATGCGCCGCAGCTCGCTGACAAACTTGCTGGATTTGCAGATGGTGAAATAGGCCTGGGTGATCTCATCCATGGCCGCCTGGAGCTCGGCGGGAATATAGGAGCCGCCATACTTCCCATAAAAGCCCTTTTCATCCGGGTACTGCTTAAAGTAGGTATCAAACTCCACCTGATTGAATTTCATGTTCTTCTCCTCCTGTCATATTTCATATCGTTCCGGCATTTTGTCCCGGATGTTTTCCAAAAAACAAAAACGTCCCTGACAGAATCCACTTCTCTGCCAAGGACGAATCATAGCGCTATTATCCGCGGTGCCACCTTGTTTCGCGGGTCATCCCCGCACACTCCATGGGATACCAACATATCCCCGGCAACTAACGTATGCCCCCACGTTGCGGATACTCCGGGCCGCCCCGTTTCCCCACACCCTCCGCGGTCCATTTGACAGCCTGTGTCCTGCCTGCTTTCCAGCGCCGCAGGCTCTCTGAAAGGGCATGACTGCCGTTATCTCCGCTTCATTGGTTTAGTTTATTAAATTTTCTGCATTATAACATCTCACACGTTCTTTGTCAAGTATTTATGGCGGCCTTTCTGTTCGTCGTTCCAATTTTTCGGCGTTTTTTCTTTCCTTACACATTTATTACCTCCACCTCTCTTGCACAGCGTTTGATTCCTTGCTATACTCAATTTGTTCTTACGCGAAAAATTTGAGATGAGGAGCATGATTATGAAAAAGATGCCCATTCTCCCCCTGTCTCTGGCTCTGAGCCTTGCGGTCTCCATCCCTGCCTCTGCGGTCTCTCTGAGCGATGTCTCCGGACCCTATGCCCAGAGCATCGACAACCTTGTCCAGCGCGGTGTGCTCCAGGGTGACGGCACCGGTTCCTACCGTCCGGAGGAGGCTCTGACCCGTTCGGCCGCCGCCTCCATGCTCTATGAGGCCTTCTGCCTGGTCCCGGTCTTTTCCATGGAGGCCCCCGCGCCCGAGGCCGGCGAGGACGGCTCCATCCCGGAGCCTACCACCAAAGCATTTTATTCCACTTCCACCACGGTAGCCACACTGGACGCCGCCCTTATGCCTGCCGCTCCCGATGCTGTGGGTACCTGGGCTGAGACTGTGGCCAACACTGTGCTGGAGGCCCGCCTGATGGAGCAGATCGACGGCTCCTTCCAGGGGGACAAGACCATGACCCGGACCGAGTTTGCCCTGGCCGTGATGAAAGCGGTCTACGGCGCGGACAAGGAGATGGACTTCCTGGCCCAGGGCCAGGCGGACGGACTGCTCCCGGAAGGTCTCACTCTGGATGATACCGTGATGACCCGCGGCGAGGCGGCTCTGCTGCTGGATACCGCTATCCAGGACCTGACCATCCTCACCACCATGTCCACCTCGGATATCCATGGCAATATGGCCCCCTACACGCCTTCCGGCTCCCGGATCCAGGTGGGCGGTTCTGCCCGGGCTGCCTGGCTCTTTGACGAGGCAAAGCGCCGCAATCCCAACACCCTGATCATTGACGGAGGCGATTCCCCCTACAACACCGATCTGGCCAATATTTCGCTGGGCAAGTCCAGCGTGGACGTTATGAACGCCCAGGGCTACGACGCCACAGTGCTGGGAAACCACGACTTCGACTACTCCTTTGAAAATCTGCTCTCCCTGGCGGACCGCGCGGAATACGCCATGCTCTCCGCCAACACCTTCTGGAAGGATGGCGCCTATCCCGAGCAGTTCGATCCCTATGTAATCAAGGAAGTGGGCGGCCTGAAGGTGGCCATCGTGGGCCTCACCGACGACGGCAGCAAGGCCACCACCCACTACTCCAACACCCAGGACATCGACTTCCATGACCAGTGGGAAGTGGGCCAGGAGACCGTCACCAAGGCCAGCGCCGAGTCGGATGTGGTCATTCTCCTCTCCCATCTCCACAGCCACAACAACACCGTTCCCACCAAGATCGACGGAATTGATCTGGAGATCGGCGGCGGAAACGACATCTTCGGCCGTCCTCTGAACATTGAGGACACCGTGGTGGTGAATCCCGGCGGCGTGGGCACCTGCGTTAACCAGACCAACCTGAACATCAAGGACGGCGAGGTTCTGGGCTATACCTTCAATCAGATCATCCTCTCCTCCGACGTTCCCGAGGATCCTGAGGTCAAGGCCATCCTGGAGGATTATCAGGCTGACCTGGATGCCCAGATGGACGTGGTCATCGGACAGTGCGCCTCTGACATTGCCTGGTCCAGCCCCCTGGTGCGTACGCAGGAGAGCCCCCTGGGCAATCTGTCCGCCGACGCCCTGCGCGATTACTGCGAGGCCGACATCGCCATCCAGAACGGCGGCGGTATCCGTGCCGGCCTTACCGCAGGCGATGTGACGGTGGGCGATGTGTTTGCCATGCTCCCCTTTGACAACAAGGTCACGCTGGTGGAGGTCACCGGTCAGACTGTGTGGGACGCCCTGGAAAATGGCGTGGACGGATATCCCACCACCAACGGCAAGTTCCCCCAGGTCTCGGGCATCAAGTACACCTTTGACGGCTCCAAGCCCGCGGGCGAGCGCATCGTCTCCGTGACTCTGGAGGACGGAACTCCGCTGGATCTCAATGCTTGGTATACCCTGGCCTGCAACGACTTCATGTGCGGCGGCGGAGATGGCTACACCATGCTCAACGTCCTCAATCCCGAAAACGGCGAGGGGCACAACGGGGAAATGGCCACTCAGGACCTGCCCGGCTGTAAGCTGATCAACCGTACCAACGACTATTACCGCAATGTAGTAAGCGAGTACATCAAGGCCCAGGGCTCCATTGCTCCGGCTCTGGACAGCCGCATCACCATCCTCAATCCTCAGGAGGGCGGCGGCGCTCTGAACTGATTATTTCCCGCCCTGCCCATCATCCAGCTTCTTGAAATAGACGGTCCCCCGCAGTGCTTGCTCACTGCGGGGGACCGTTTTCCAATTTTTATTTGATGAGCGACGGCCCGTAGTCCGCCTCAATTTCCCCGATCACCATGTCCAGGCACCGGGAAAAATACCGGTCCAGCGATACGCCATCCCCATTCAGATACTGCATAGAAGCTCCCATCATCATGGACACCAGCACATAAGAGAGGTCCCTGGCATACTCCGGTTTCATCTGTGGATAAAATTCCAGCATACTGTCCACGAGATGCCCTCTCCAGTGGTCAAAGGAGCGGCGGAAATCCTGCTTGACCGTCTCATCGGACTGTCCCAAAAGCCAAAAATCAAATTGGACTTTATCATAGCGGGGCTGTTCCAGGATCAGCGCTTTCTTCTGCTCAAAAAGGACTGCCAGCCGCTCACGCAGGGAATGCGCCTCCTGCAACATGATCGTACCGCGCTCCAGATCAAAGCGATCCTGTATCTCCGCCAGCAGCGCCAGGAGCAGATCATGCTTTGTCTTGAAATGGTAGTGTAGATTGGAGGCGGCCATTCCCGCCTCCTCCGCGATCAAATGCATCCTGGTCCCGCTGATGGAATATTTGGCCATCACACGGAGGGCGGCATCCAAAATGCGCTGTTCCTGCAAAGTACGAGGCACACATTTCACCCTTTTCTCGGTAATCTCTTCCTTTGCAAAAATTATAAAAAGAAACGCGGCACTTTGCAAGCTTCCCTTTTTGCTCTGGCTCTATTTGGCTTTTTGCGCAAATTTTCTTGTCTGTTTTCATTAAAACTAGTCAATTGACCAAAGTCCAAGTGGGTAGTATGATGATAACAAGATTTTAGACTGACTAGTCAGTCAGTTTTTGTGAGGAGGTACCACTATGCCGCGCACCCTGATCAAACATGCCGACTGGATCCTTACCATGGATCCCAAGGGTACCCGCTACCGAAATGCGGATCTGCTGCTGGAGGATAACCAGATTTTAGAGATCGGTCCCAACCTGGACGCCGGCCCCGGGCCCGTCCAGGTGATTGACGCCACAGGGAAAATCATCACTCCTGGCTTTGTCAATACCCACCACCACACCTTCCAGTCCCTGGTGCGCAATATCCACATTGCAAATGGTCTGAAGCTGGAGCCGTGGCTCATGGTGGTCTATGATATTTTCCGTGAGATCAATCCCGAGCTGGTCCGCGCCGGGGCCCTCGTGGGCCTGGGAGACCTTCTGAAAACAGGCTGTACTACCTCTTCGGACCATATGTATGTCCATCCCCAGGGCGCCCACCGGCTGACCGATGTGGAGATCGAAGCGGCCGCAGAGCTGGGGATCCGGTTCCACCCCACCCGGGGCGGCATCACCATCGGCCGCTCCCAGGGCTGCGGCCATGTGCCCGACGATCTGGTGGAGTCGGCCGGCGACATCCTCGCGGACGCGGAGCGGCTCATTGACACCTACCACGACGCCAGCCGCTTCTCCATGTGTCAAATCGGTCTGTCCCTGTGCTGGCCTCCCTTTGAGACCGATGAGATCGTGACCGGTCTGCGGGACCTTGCCTGGAAGCGGGGCGTACAGTGTCACACCCACCTGGGCGAAAGCCAGGGTGAGCTGGCCATCTCCATGGAGCGGCACGGCTGCCGCCCGGTGGAGTACATGCGCCGGATGGGCTGGTTTGGCAAACAGTTCTACTTTGCCCACTGTGTCCAACTCACAGACGATGAGGTCCGCCTTTTTGCCGACACCGGAACGGGTATCGCCCACTGCCCCAACTCCAATATGTTCCTCAGCTCCGGCGTATGCCGTGTCCCGGATTTTCTGGAGGCCGGCGCCTCCATCGGTCTGGGCGTCGACGGGGCTGCCAGCAACAACGCCTCCAACATGATGGGTGAGATCCGCAACTGCTATCTGGTCAACCAGCTGAAATGGGGCAGCCGGGCTCCCTCGGCCGAGCAGGTGCTCCGGATGGCCACCGCCGGCGGCGCGCAGGTGCTGGGCCGGGACGACATCGGCTATCTGGCCCCCGGTATGGCAGCCGATCTGGTCCTCTTTGACTGGAGTCAATTCTCCTATGCCGGCGGACAGAATGACCCGGCGGCCTGCATTGTGCTCAGCGGCGACCCGCGCATGGTGGATACCGTTTTGGTCAATGGCAAGGTAGTGGTGGAGCATGGTGCTCTCACGACCATTCCGGAACGGGAGACCGCACACTGGATCCGCAAGGCCACCCACAGCATGCTGGAGCGCGCCTCCGTGCGTCAGCCCGCTCTGAGAGACGATTTATAAGGTTTATCAAATCCATAGGGAGAAAGCAAAAGGAGGAAATTCTGTATGAACCACAAGGCGCCGCGCACCTACGAACTGAATGAAAAGCCCCCTGTTCCCGAGTTAATTCCTCTGTGTCTTCAGCATGTCCTTCTCTTCCTGGCCAGCACCCTGGCAATTCCTCTTATCATCGGCTCCAGCCTGGGCTTCTCCAGTGCGGAGATCACCCTCATGCTCCAGTGCAGCATCTTTATTGCCGGCATCGGCACCATACTCCAGTCTTTGGGGGTGGGGCCGGTAGGCAACCGCCTGCCCATCATTCTGGGCGCCACCTTTACCTTCGTGACTCCCGCCATCGCCATCTCCCAGGCCTATGGCTTCCCCGCCTTTATCGGCGCCAGCCTGGTATGCGGTGTGGCCGTGGCCCTCTTCGGCGCGGTCAGCGTCAAATTTATCCGCAAGGTCTTCCCGCCTGTGGCCATGGGCTGTGTCATCATGGTAATCGGCCTCACCCTGGTCAGCGTCGCCGTCGGATACTGTGCCGGGGGCAGTGACAGCCCCACCTATGGGAGCCTGCAAAACTACGGTGTGGCCTTGTTCACTCTCGTCATCGTCATTGCACTGAACGCCTGGGGAAAGGGCTTTATAAAGGGCGCTTCCGTCCTGATCGCCCTGATTGCCGGATTCGTGCTCTCCGCGGCGCTGGGTATGGTGGACTTTTCCTCGCTGAATGACTCTTCCTGGTTCTCCCTGCCCCAGCCGCTCCACTTCGGCATCTCCTTCCAGCTGCCCGCCATCATCATCATGGCTCTATTGACCCTGGTCAATCTGGTGGAGTTCCTGGGGGATACCTCTACCGTGGCCTTTATCACAGCCAACCGCGTGGCAACCAAAGAGGACCTCTCCCGCGGCGTGGTCTGTGACGGCGTCGCCAGCATTCTGGGCGCTCTTTTTAACTCCACTCCCACCATTTCTTACAGCGGCAACATTGGCCTCATCGGCGTGACCGGCGTCAAGAGCCGCTATGTGGTGGCTGCGGCCGGCGGATTTATGGTGGTGCTGGGCTTTATTCCCAAGCTCGCCGCCTTCCTCTCCCTCATCCCCACGCCAGTCATCGGCGGGGCCACTCTGGTGGTCTTCGGCAGCATCGCTGCAAACGGTCTGAAAATGCTGGGACAGCAGCAGCTCTCTGAGCGGGATATGCTCCTCATCGCCGTGTCCCTGGCCATCGGCCTGGGCTTCAGCGCGACGCCTGCCGCGCTGGCCGACTATCCCTTCTATGTCTCCGCCCTCATCAACGGCATCCCCGGAACGGCCTTTTCCGCCATTCTGCTCAACCTGATCCTTCCCAAGGACAAGGCCGTCTCCGCCATGCCAGAGGAAAATGCGCAGGTGGAGAGCAAGTGACCGAACCCCGCAGTCAAATCCTTTTCACACGCTCTAGCATCCGGCAATCTGGTCAGATTGCCGGATGCGTTTTTTTCACCCTTTTCTTCATCTGCTCCTGTTTTGTCAAGTCATGGGATCTATGCTATACTCTTTATATCCCGATCCAATCCAACCCACATTGGAAACAGCGAGGAGACACGGCATATGAAGAAACCCCTGTGGAAGCATGTAAAAGTGGAGGATCAGATCTATTTGTTTCAGATCTTTGGCATTGTTGTGACGGTCCTTCTGTTCATGGTCCTCTCCCTCTCAGTCACACTGACCCGCAGCAGCCGCTCACAGGAAGAAGAACTTCTCAAGACCGGCCGCACTTTGGCCACCTCACCGATCGTGACAGAAGCCCTTTCTCTCGGGGACAATCAGGAATACCTCAACAACTATCTGGATGTCTATATCAAGTCCATTGAAAATCTGGATTTTGTGGCCGTGTGCAACGCAGAGAGCCAGTGCATCTATTACCCCAACCGGGCCTTTGTGGGCCGGACGCTGAGTTTTGGCGGCGAGCAGCAGCTGCTCTCCACCGGCGTTCCCTTTATCACCACCGTGGACCGCAAGGCCTATGGCCTGGAGATGGTCTATACACCCGTTACCGGCGCGGCGGGTTCCATCATCGGATATGTCGTACTCTCCGTCTTTCACCAGTCTCCCACGGAAGATGTCATGCACCTTCTGTACCTCTATATCATCATCTCCTTTATTACGGCGTTTGTCGGGATTTTTCTCTCGATTTCCATTCGCAGGCGCACTCGGACCATTCTGCGCGGCCGCGGCCTGGAGGAGTACCGCCGTCTGACCGATGAACGCACCGAGGTTCTGGACGCGCTAGATGAGGCTATTGTGGCCATCAACCGGAAGGGCGAGGTCATCATGATGAACAAAGCCTTTTTGCAGATGCTCGGCTGCCCCGATCAGTCCCATTTCGAGGGAAAGTTGGATGAGATTTTTCCTGAAACAGACTTATGTCATATTTTAGAAACCGGGACCTCCCAGTTCAATGTCAGTGTCTGTATCCATGGAAAACAGTATCTGAGCAGCCGTATCCCGGTTTATGAACACGGCGTACTCATCGGCGCGGCCTCTATCTTCCGCAACGTAACAGAGGTGCGGCATCTGGCCCAGGAACTCTCGGAGAGCCATAAGATGGTGGACAGCCTTCGCTCTTTCAACCACGAATTCATGAACAAGCTCCATGTGATTCTGGGCTACCTGGAGGCCCAGGAGACCACTGCGGCCAAAAATTTCATCACGAGCTGCGGCACCTCTTCGGCCAGCATCAGCCGCGTGACCCATGAGATCGAGTCCACCGGGATCGCGGCCATCATCATTGGAAAAATGGTGAGCGCCAGCAGCTATGGCATCAAGCTGGATCTGCTCTCGGACAGTTACTGCAAAAACATGACCCGCGGGCTTCCCTTTGACTGTTATGTATCCATTCTCGGAAATCTGTTGGAAAATTCCATCGACGAGCTCAAGGACGCCTCTATCCCAGTCAAGGAGATCAATATCGGCCTCTTTATTGACGAAAACTATACGGTCATTCTGGTAACGGACACGGGCCGGGGAATTGTGGAGGAGGTGCGTACCCACCTCTTTGAAAAGGGCGTCTCAACCAAAGGAGAGCACCACGGGACCGGTCTCTTTCTGGTGAAGGAGCTGGTGGACAAATACCAGGGGAGCATTGATGTCAATACAGAGCCCGGCGAAGGAACCTCCATCACCATTTCCTTTGAAGGTGCCGCGGCAAAGGAGTCTTGAGATGTATCGAGTCATCATCGTAGAAGATGAGCCGGATACGGCCAAAATAACGAAAGCCGCCATTGAAAAAGTGCCTGATTTTCAGGTAAAGGCGATTTTTTCCAACGGCGAGGAGGCGCTCAACTACATCTGGCTCAATCCGGTGGACCTGATCCTGCTGGATCTGTTTATGCCCCAGATGAGCGGCACGGAATTTCTATACCGCCTGCGGAAAGAGGACCTCCCTTTGGACGTGATCGTCGTCACCGCTTCCAGCGACGTGGAGCAGGTGCGGGACGTCCTCCCCTTTGGCGTGGTCGATTACCTGCTGAAGCCTTTTTCCTCCGAGCGTATGGTGGAGACTCTCCTGAAATTTGACCAGCGCCGGCGCATTATCAACTCCACTGGACGTCTGAATCAGAGCGAGATCGACGCGGTATTTGCAAACCGCCCCGCCTCGGAAGAGACATTTGTGGCGGCGCTGCGGGAAAAGGGCCTGCAAACGCAGA
The DNA here is from genome assembly GCA_018374635.1 of Clostridiales bacterium. GTDB lineage: Bacteria > Bacillota > Clostridia > Oscillospirales > Oscillospiraceae > Pseudoflavonifractor_A. The sequence continues at coordinate 31,808 of JAHAEW010000019.1, read as the reverse complement.
TCTATGACCAGCTTTTGCAGCGCATCCGGCAGGAGCGCGCCATGCCTGCGGATCTGCTGGCACAACAGCTCTCCCTGTCCAAAGTAACTGTACAGCGGTATCTAAATTATATGGTAGAACAGCATGAGATCTCCAGCCGCGTGGAATATGAGACCGGAGGGCGCCCGGCCGTCTTTTACCACGCCGTCCCCGGAAGGGAGGAATCCAAATGACCCTGAAGGAAATGGAATATCTGCTCGTCACCGCACAGACCCACTCCATCAGCGAAGCGGCGAAGCAGCTCTACGTGGCCCAGCCCAGTATGACCCATGCCATCCAATCAGTCGAAAAGGAGATCGGCTTTCCTATTTTTGTCCGAAGCCGCACTGGGGTTGTGATCACGCCTCAGGGGCAGGAATTTTTAGCGGATATCCGCACAGTTTATGAACAGATGGCCGCTGTAAAACAGAAGTACATTGACAAACCGGCTGACCGAAAAGTATTTTCGGTCAGCTTGCAGCATTTTCCCCTCGCAACCGAGTCCTTTGTATCCTTTCTTCACTCCGAAATGGGGACGTCCTGCTATCACACCAAGATTCTGGAGGGCAGAACCAGAGAGGTGATCCAGAACGTGGCCTCCGGCCGGAGCGAAATTGGCATCCTGCATTTTCTGGACCAGTCAGAGCGGGTCATTTTGAAAGAGATCCGGAAGGCCAAGCTGGAGTTTTACAGCATCAAGCGCCTGCGCCCCTATCTGATTTTCAGCAAACGGCACCCGCTTCACCAAAAAAAGTCCATAAGCGCGGAAGAGCTCTCCCCCTACCCCCTGCTCCGCTACGACCAAGGAATGGACGGTTCCCTGAATCTGGCCGAAGAAGGCTGGTTTTCCATGGATGCCGACCGGAAAATCAGCATCAGCGACGGGCTCACCATGCTCTATCTGCTCCAAAAAACAGACGCCTACACCATTGGCTGTGGAGCGCCGTCCCCCTTTCTGCTCCGGCATGACCTGACCGGCGTTCCCCTGTGCGACGATGAGCGGCTGAAGCTGGGATGGATCAAAAAAAACGACACCATCCTCCAGCCCCTGGCCAAGCAGTATCTGCGCCTGTTGAATCAATTCATCGGAGAGTAATTTCCATGATATGCCTTTCCATAGTTATATTCTATGGAAAGGCATACTTTTTACATATTTGTATAAAAACTTTTCCGTATGCTATAATCATTTTAGTCAATATCCGATAAAAGAAGGGAGGAATCTGCATGGCGCAAAAACTGGTGGAGGCAACGCATATCACAAAGCTTTTTTCCGGGGTCGCCGCCATTGAAGAGGTCGATTTTGATCTCGAGCGGGGTGAAGTCCATGCATTGATGGGAGAAAATGGCGCCGGAAAGTCTACGCTCTCCAAAATTATTGCAGGGATCCATACTGCGGATGGCGGAGAATTAAAGGTTGACGGTACGGTACAGCATTTCTCCAGTGTCCGGGATGCGGTCTCCCACGGCGTGTCCATTGTGACACAGGAATTCAGCCTTCTTCCCGACTTCTCCATTGCAGAAAATATTTTTTTGACCGATCAGCGGTATTATAAGCACGGCTTTTTTTCCGATCAAAAGGCCATGGCCCGGGAGGCCCGGGAGCTTCTCAAGCTCTTTGGCATGGAGGAGTCCATTGATCCCTACGAGAAGGTAAACCGGCTCTCCGTGGCTCAGATGCAGGTCATTGAGATCCTGAAAGCGGTCTCCACCAAGGCCAAAGTAATCATTCTGGATGAGCCCACCGCCTCGCTCTCTGTCAAGGAGATCGAGCTTCTCTTCGCCATCGTCCGCAAGCTGAAGGCCGAGGGCGTAGGCTTTATCATCGTCTCCCACAAGATCCATGAGATCTATGAGATCTCCGACCGCATCACGGTCCTCCGGGATGGAAAGCAGATCCTCAACGGCGTGCGCACCGCAGAGCTTGCCCAGCACGACCTGATCCGCGCCATGGTGGGACGGGATGTCACCGACCTGTATGGCGCCGGTGAAAACAGAACCGTCCGGGATTTCTCCCAGGCTCCCGTCGTTTTTGAGGCAAAGCACATCACCGATCAGAACGACTATGTCAGGGACATCTCCTTTCAGGTCCATCAGGGTGAGATCGCCGGTTTTTCCGGTCTGGTCGGCGCGGGCCGGACGGAGCTCATGCGCGCCATCTTTGGCGCGGACCCCCGCAGCGGCGGACGGGTCTACGTGGATGGGCAGGAACTGACCGCCCACAGCATCCAGGCCGCGGTGGCCGGCGGCTTGGGCTTTGTCACCGAGGACCGGAAAAATGAGGGACTGCTCCAAGAGCTGAGCGTGCTGAAAAACATCGGCCTTGCCAAGCTGGCCGCCCGGGGCGCCGCGGTTTTGCATAACCGGGAAGCGGAGGCCGACTGCTGCCGCATGATCGAAGAAATGCGCATCAAAACCGCCAATATTGATCTTCCGGTCAAGAGTCTCAGCGGCGGCAATCAGCAGAAAGTGCTTTTGGCGAAATGGATCCTGCTCAATCCAAAAGTCCTCATCATTGATGAGCCCACCCGCGGCGTAGACATCGGCGCAAAATCCGACATCTATGCCATTCTGAAGGATCTGGCCGCCCAGGGGATGGGGATCATCATCGTCTCTTCGGAGATCCCGGAGATTATGGGTGTGTGCGACACTATCTATGTCATGCGGGAGGGCAAGCTGACCGGGACCATGTCTGCCGCCACGGCAACAGAAGAAAAAATCGGATACTATTCCACGATTGGGGAGGAGATCGTATGCACACAGAGCAACTGAGAAAGGGCGGAAGTCTTGGCAAACGGATCGCAAAAGAGTATAAGACCGAGCTTTCCATGCTGGGCGTCTTTATCGTCTTTTTTGTCGTTCTGAGCTTTGCGTCTCCCTATTTCTTTACCCCCTTCAATATCATGAATGTGGTAAGCCAGGTCTCTTCCACCGCCTTGCTGGCCATCGGTATGACGATTGTCATCATCACGTCCGGAATCGACCTCTCCGTGGGCTCCACGCTCGGCCTTTCGGGCATGATCGGCTGCATGGTGCTGATGAATACTCAGAATGTTTTTCTGGGCGTGGCCGTCATTCTGCTGGTCGGCATGCTGGTCGGCCTGGTCAACGGCGTGCTCATCGGCTATTTGAAACTGCCCGCCTTTATCGTTACTCTGGGCACCATGCAGATCTGCCGCAGCCTGGACTATGTCATCTCGGACGCCAACACCGCCTCTAAGTTCCCGGAAATTTACAGCTTTTTGGGCAAAGGAAAGATCCAGGGCGTCTTTCCAGTCTATATTCTTTTCATCTTTGTGATGTTCGCTGTCTTCATCTTTATCCTCTCCAAGACCAAGTTCGGCCGCTTCCTCTATGCCATCGGCTCCAACGCGGAGTCGGCCCGCCTGACCGGCATCAACGTGAAATTCAACGTCATGATGGCCTATGTCATCTCCGGCCTCATGTGCGGTCTGGCCGCCTGGATCATGACCTCCCGCCTGATGGCCTGCGACGCCACCTATGGCGACGGGATGGAGATGGACGCCATCGCTGCCGCTGTGATCGGCGGCACCAGCATGAGCGGCGGCAAGGGCACCCTGTGGGGGACTATCATCGGCGTGTTTTTGGTGGGCTTCCTCCGCAACGCCCTCAATATTCTCGGCGTGAATCCCTACTGGCAGGGCAGTGCGATCGGCGCTGTGATCGTGGTTGCCGTGCTGGCAGAAAAATTGTCCAAGCTGAAACTCAAAAAGAACCATCATTAAAAGGAGGAACATGAAATGAAAAAGAACAAGGTACTCGGTCTCTTCCTGTGCGCCGCCATGACCGCCGGCATGCTGGCCGGCTGCGGCGGCGGGGCGGGAAATACGCCCGCTCCGGCAGCGTCCGGCTCCGGCAGCGGCGAGGCTGCCGCCAAGGTGGCCTATCTGACCCCCTCTCTGGATGTTCCCTTCTGGAGATATGTCCGCCATGGCGTGGAGGACGAGCTCTCCAAATCCGGTATCGAGTGCGTCACCTATGACTCCAAGGACGATGCCAACACCCAGCTTTCCAACGCCCAGGACGCTCTCACCAAGCAGGTGGACGCCATCGTCATCTCCCCCACCGACAGCGCCTCCTGTGTGTCTGTGCTCTCCCTTGCGGAGGAGGCCGGCGTTCCCGTTGTGATCTGTGACATCGGTACCGATTCCGGCGAGTATGTCTCCTACATCAGCACCGACAACCTGGCCGGCGGAAAGGCCATCGGCGAGTATGTGGCTTCCCTTCTGGAACCCGGCGCCGAAGTTGCCCAGATCGCACTGAATCAGGCCCGCATCAACGGCGTGCTCCGCAAGGACGGCTTTGACGAGGGTATTGCCAGCAACAATCTGGTCGATGTGGACTTCAAGCAGATGGAAAAGGTGAACCGCTCTGAGGGCGAGACCTTTACGCAGGATCTGATCACCGCCCACCCCAATCTGGGCGCCATCTTCTGCCATGCGGAGGACCCCTCTATGGGCGCCGTGTCCGCACTGGAGACGGCCGGCCGCAGCGATGTCCTGGTGGCTGCCTTTGACTGCTCCCCCGAGATCGTGGAAGCCATCCGCAGCGGCCAGATCGTCGGCACCTCCGCCCAGCAGCCCGTTCTGATGGGCCGAAACGCCGCCCAGGCTGTCATGGATCACCTGGCCGGCAAAGAGGTGGAGAAGGAGATCACCCTGGATACCCTCCTGGTGACCAAAGACAACATTGACGAGGTCTATGACACCCTGGTGGAAGTCGCCCTGACCGAAGCATAAGCGAGGCGAGCGGCAATGACTTCTTTTAAAAAGTTCTACGACCTCTCCCAGCCAGTCTTTGACCACTGCCCGGGCTGGCCTACCTACGAGCCTACTCTGGTCCAGTATGAGGCCCGCTATGAGAAAGACCGCTTTAACGCCGAGCAGATCCGGCTGAACAGCCATACGGGCACGCATCTGGACGCTCCCTTCCACTTCTTCCCCGACGGCATTACGGTAGATCAGATTGATGTGTCCACATTTCAGGGCGAGGCCGTGATCGTGGATGTGAGCAAGGCGATCCAGCCCCGCCAGGGAATCGAAATTTTTCACCTGAAGCCCTATTCCTCCGCCATCCACCCCGGTTCCATTGTAATCCTTCACACTGGATGGGGCCCCAAGCGCAGCATGGACGAGATTTATCAGCACGACTGGCCCTATCTGACCGGCGAGTCCGCAAAGTGGCTGCGCGAGAAGGGGATCAAGGGCATCGCCATTGACGCCATGAGTATGGGCGGCTGGTACGAGGGGACCGGAAGACCCTGCCATGAGGAGCTGCTCTCCCATGGGATCTGGATTCTGGAAGAGCTGCTGATTCCCGAGGAGCTGGTGTCCATCGGCTCCTGCTACCTGATGGCTTTCCCCATCAAGCTCCAGGGTTTTTCCGGCGCTCCCGTTCGGGCGGTGGCTGCGGTATAATGTTTCTCCGTTCCTCGTTGCATAAATTTTTGCTGGGTTCTTCCCAGACAAGCCATTCCTTTATCCTCCAATAAAAAGGCGGCGAGATCCGGTTCCATTCTGTATCCGCACTTGTAAAGCGAAAGCAGACACTCTCTTCTTTGTGAGTGTCTGCTTTTTTATAATAGCGTGAAGGGAACGGAGGGGAGGGATATAAAAGGAAGAAACTCAACGTTATCTGGTATGGAGATTGGGCGGGCAAACCGAGTGAAGAACAGCCAGCCTCTGCCTGCGCCTCGCTGTTTTTGTATTTGAGTCCACGATACCATATCCTTGTGGCACTTCTGTATTTCCTCATCTCTTTGAATTTTAACCGCCCCTTTTGTGCAAATTTTTTTATTCATTATTAAGGTAGCGTTCCCTTTTTTTCATAAGCGGAAAAATATTCCGCATGTTCTTTATGATTCTTCCTGCAAAAAAGATTGTTTTTTGGATGTAATATGATATAATTGGTCTTACCACATTCTTTCTCACAGTAGTGTGTGCTGTGTCAACGCCTGTCCGTTCGAATATGCACTCCGGCTTCCACAGCGTTTCACCGCGTATTGTGGGAAAGGAAATTGTCGCGAAAAGAAGGGAGATATTATGAAAAGACCAACTTTGAAGAAAACCGTTAGCCTCGCATTGGCCTGCGCCCTCAGCCTGTCCCTATTGGCCGGCTGCGGCTCCTCCGGTTCCGAAGACAACTCCGGCAAGACCGTGATGACCATCGGCATCAGCTCCGACCTGTCTTCTCTGGACCCCCATCTGCAAAACGATACTGCTTCCGGCTACGCCACCCGCCATATTTACAGCACTCTGGTCCTTCTGGACGAGACCACAAATGAATTTGTGGGCGATCTGGCCGAGAGCTGGCAGGCCGTTGACGATGTGACCTATAACTTCAAGCTGAAAGAGGGCGTCACCTTCCATAACGGCGATACCCTCACCGCCGAAGACGTCAAGTTCTCTCTGGAGCGCCAGAAGGAGTCTGCCAAGGTGGGACATCTGGTCTCCATGATCGAGTCTGTGGAAGTGGTGGACGATCTCAACTTTATCATCCACCTCAATACGCCCAGCAACGCGCTGATCTCCTCTCTGGCCCATATGGGTTCTGCCATTCTGGACAAGACCTACACCGAGGAGCTGGAAACCGGCGGCAAGACCCTGGCCGACGCCCCCATGGGTACCGGCCAGTATACCTTCAAGGAGTGGGTCCCCGGCGCCTCCTTTGAGCTGACCAAGTATGACAATTACTTTGACCCAGAGCGTGCGGCCCAGAACGATGGCCTGATCTTCAAGATCATCCCCGAGGAGACCTCCCGTACCATTGCTCTGGAAAACGGCGAGATCGATGTGATGCTCAATGTGCCCTCCAATGACGCCGACCGCATCCGCGAGAGTGAGTCTCTGGCTCTGGATGAATTCGGCTCTACCCGCAGCGAGTTCATGCTTTTCAACGTCACCAAGGCTCCCTTCGACAACGTGAAGGTCCGCCAGGCCATGAACTATGCCATCAACAAGGACGACGTCCTCACCGCTATGGTCAACGGCGCCGGCAAGGTCACCAACGAGTATTTCAACTCCGCCGCCATCGGTTACGAGGAAGTGGACGGCATTTACACCTACGATCCCGCCAAGGCCAAGGAGCTGCTGGCTGAGGCCGGCTACGGCGATGGCTTCACCTTCACCTGCTATCTGGCCGGCGATGCCCGCAACCGTGCCGCCACTGTCATTCAGGCCAATCTCCAGGAGATCGGCGTGACCATGAAGATCGAGATGATGGAGTCCGCCACCTTCTATGAGCGCACCGGCAAGGGCGAGCACCAGGCTGCTCTCAGCGGCTGGATCGCCAACGCGGAGCCGGATAATACTTACCGTCCTCTCTTTACCTCTTACAGCATGGGCGATGGCGGCAACCGCTCCTTTTACAGCAACCCCCAGGTAGACGCTCTGGTGGACGACGCCGCGGTCAACAGCGATCCCGCCGCAGTCAGTGCCGACCACAAGCAGATCCTGGAGCTCCTGGTCAACGACGCCATCTGGGTCCCCCTCAACGAGTGGACCGGCATGGTGGCCCGCCAGGCCGACTTGCAGGGCATGGGCCTCTCCGCTATCGGGATGGAGCGCTTCGAGGGCCTGCACTACTGATCTTTCTTCCAAATGCACGCTGCATGGGCAAGGGCTTCGGCCTTTGCCCATGCTTAAAGGAGCCAGACAACTATGTATAAATATGTGTTGAAACGACTGCTGATGCTGATTCCTGTCATCATCGGCGTGTCGTTTCTGGTATTTTTTATTATGTCCCTGTCTCCCGGTGATCCCGCCCGCACCATCCTCGGTGAGACAGCCCCCATCGAGGCGGTAGAGGCCCTGCGGGAGGAGCTGGGCCTGAATGACCCTGTCCTCAAGCGCTATGTGGACTATATGGGCGGACTCCTCCATGGAGATATGGGGACCTCCTACAAATCCAACCGGCCGGTCTTTGACGAGATCATGGGCCGCTTTCCCGCCACACTGAAGCTCTCCCTGTGGGGCATGCTCTTTGCGGTGGCGCTCTCCATCCCCATCGGCATCATATCCGCCACCAAACAATATTCGTTGGTAGACGGGGTGAGTATGGTGGGAGCCCTGCTGGGCGTGGCCACCCCCAACTTCTGGCTGGGCTTGATCCTGATCATCGTCTTCTCCCTTAATCTGAAATGGTTCCCATCGGGCGGCATGGACGGGTGGAAAACCTACATCATGCCCGTGATTACCCTGGGCACCGGATGTATGGCCAGCATTACCCGCACCACCCGCTCCTCCATGCTGGAAGTCATCCGTCAGGATTATATCCGCACTGCCCAGGCCAAGGGCATGAAGCAGCGTGTTGTCATCACCCGCCACGCCCTGCGCAACGCCCTGATCCCCGTTATCACGGTCATCGGCCTTCAGTTCGGTTACCTGCTGGGCGGCGCGGTGCTGACGGAGACCGTATTCTCCTGGCCCGGCGTGGGTACTTATCTGGTCAACAGCATCAAAGCCAAGGATACCCCCTCGGTGATGGGCTGCGTCATCGTGTTCTCCATCGCTTTCAGTATCGTCAACCTGCTGGTGGATCTGCTCTATGCCTTTGTGGATCCCCGGATCAAGTCCAAGTATAAGTAAAGGGAGGTGCAGACAATGAAACATACTCATACGGTGCAGGCAGACACCGCCTCCCTTCCGCCCGCCAAGAAAAAGCGCAGTATGGCGGCCGACGTATGGATGCGTCTGTGCCGAAACAAGATGGCGATGATCGGTCTGGTCATCCTTTTGCTTCTGGTCTTTTGTGCGCTCTTTGCCAATCAGCTGGCCGATTACGAGACCCTGGTCATCAAGCAGGATATGTCCATCCGCCTTCAGGGGCCCAGCGCACAGCACTGGCTGGGCACCGACGAATACGGGCGCGACATTCTGGCCCGCCTTATCCATGGCTCCCGGATTTCTCTGGTGGTCGGCCTGGTCTCGGTGACCATCTCCCTGGTCATCGGCGGACTGTGCGGCGCACTGGCCGGCTATTACGGCGGCATCATTGATAACATCATCATGCGCGTGATGGATGTTCTCCTGGCTGTCCCCAGCATCCTGCTGGCCATCACCATCGTGGCCGCCTTCGGCACCAGTCTCTTTAACGTTATGGTCGCCATCGGTATGTCCAGTGTGCCCGGCTATGCCCGAATCGTCCGCGCCGCCGTGCTGAGCATCAAGGATCAGGAATTTGTCGAGTCCAGCCGCTCCATCGGTACCGGTACTCTCCGCATCATTCTCCGGGAGATCATTCCCAACTGCATGGCTCCCATTATTGTACAGGCCACGCTGGGCGTCGCCAGCGCCATCCTGTCCACGGCATCTTTGAGCTTCATCGGCCTTGGCGTGCAGCAGCCGGTGCCCGAATGGGGCGCTATGCTCTCCGGCGGGCGCACCTATATGCGCGACGCCATCCACCTGACGGTGTTCCCCGGTCTGGCCATTGTGATCACGGTCCTGGCCCTGAATCTGGTGGGCGACGGTCTGCGGGATGCCCTCGATCCCAGACTGAAGCAGTAAGGGAGGACAATGAGACATGCAAGAAAAAGAGTATAGCGTCCAGATCCGGGATCTGTCGGTCCAGTTTTCCACGACCGACGGAGTGGTCCACGCCATCAACGGCATCGATCTGGACATTGAAAAGGGCAAAACCCTGGGCCTGGTAGGCGAGACCGGCGCCGGTAAGACCACCGCCGCCCTGAGCATCCTCCGCCTGATCCCCGATCCCCCCGGAGAGATCACCGGAGGCACCATTCTTCTGGATGGAAAAAATATTTTCGAGTACTCCCTTCAGCAGATGGAGGAGATCCGCGGCGACTATGTGTCTATGATCTTCCAGGACCCTATGACCTCCCTGAACCCGGTCATGTCCGTGGGAGAACAGATTGCCGAGGTCATCCTGCTCCACCAGAAGATCAATAAAAAAGAAGCCATGGTCCGCGCCCAGGAGATGCTGGAGCTGGTGGGCATCCCCGGTGAGCGTGCCGCAGAATATCCCCATCAGTTTTCCGGCGGCATGAAGCAGCGGGTGGTCATCGCCATGGCCCTGGCCTGCAACCCCAACCTGCTCATTGCCGACGAGCCCACCACCGCCCTGGATGTGACCATCCAGGCCCAAGTGCTGGACCTGATGCAGAAGCTGCGGGAAAAATACGGCACCTCCATGCTGATGATCACCCACGATCTAGGCATTGTGGCCGAGGTCTGCGACGAGGTGAGCATCATGTACGCCGGCTACATCGTGGAGCACGGCACACTGGAGGACATCTTTGATCACACGGCCCATCCCTATACCAAGGGGCTTTTCGACTCCTTGCCCAATATCGAGCGGCGCAATGAAGAACTCAAGCCCATCCCCGGCCTGATGCCCGACCCGACCGACCTCCCCAGCGGCTGCCCCTTCCATCCCCGCTGCGGCCACTGCCAGGAGATCTGCAAGACCCGTATGCCCCGGATCACCCAGCTTTCGGACAGCCATACTGTCCGCTGTCTGGCCTATGAGCCCGATGCGGGAGTCACATTAGGAGGTGCGGACCATGTCTGACGTCATTTTGGAGGTACGCAACCTCAAAAAATATTTTCCCACCAAAAAGGGACAGCTCCACGCGGTGGATGACATCTCCTTCACCCTGGAGCGCGGCAAGACCCTGGGCGTCGTGGGCGAATCCGGCTGCGGCAAATCCACTACCGGGCGGGCCATTCTCCGCCTGCAGGACCCCACCAGCGGCCAGGTCCTCTTTCAGGGAACGGATATCACCAAGTTTTCTACCCGTGAGATGCGCAATCTCCGCAAGGAGATGCAGATGATTTTCCAGGACCCCTTTGCCTCTCTGAACCCCCGCAAGTCGGTCAGCGAGATCATCGGCGATCCTCTGCGCCTGCATAAGCTGTGCAAAAGCAAGCAGGAACTGGAGCGCCGGGTCATCCGCCTGATGGAGACCGTGGGCCTCAGCCAGCGCCTGGTGAACACCTATCCCCATGAGCTGGACGGCGGACGCCGCCAGCGCATCGGCATTGCCCGGGCCTTGGCCATGGACCCCTCCTTTATCGTCTGTGATGAGCCCGTGTCCGCTCTGGACGTTTCCATTCAGGCGCAGATCCTGAACCTGCTGAAAAAGCTCCAGCACGAGCGGGGACTGACCTACATGTTCATCACCCACGATCTGTCGGTGGTCAACTATTTCTCCGACAACATCATGGTCATGTATCTGGGCAAAATGGTGGAGTATGCCCCCAGTGAGGAGCTCTTTGCCTCCCCCACACACCCCTACACCAAGGCCCTGCTCTCGGCCATCCCGGTGCCTGACATCCACCACAAGAAAGAGCGCATTCTCCTTCAGGGCGAGATCAGCTCTCCCATCGACCCCAAGCCCGGCTGCCGCTTCGCGCCCCGCTGCGCCTATGCCCGGCCTGAGTGCTTCGAGGTTGAGCCCAAGGTCTATCAGGTCAGCCCCCGCCACAAGGCAGCCTGTCATCTGTGCGCTGACCAGGGGCTGCCTCTGGCGGAATCTTCTCAGGGAAACTAAACGGAATTCCAGGAGGAACTGTAACATGGAACTTCAAATCGACACACAATATATTCTGGACACCTTCCGCACGCTGGTCAACACCCCCAGCCCTGTGGGTTATTACCGGGAGATCAATCCTGTGGTCGCTCAGATCGCCAAAGAGCTGGGCTATGAGGTGACCTGCGACAACCGGAACACCGTCTACATCACGGTGGATGGGCAAGATAACAGCAAAACCGTTATGATCGGAGGCCACCTGGATACCCTGGGCTTTGTTGTCCGCCGGATCGACGACGACGGCATGATCCGCATCCGCAATCTGGGCGGCGTCAGCCACACCAGTATGGAGAGCGAGACCGTCACCGTTCACACCCGTGACGGACGCAAATATACCGGCCTCTATACCTGCCAGTCCCACTCGGTCCATGTCTTTGATGACGCCCGTACGCTGGAGCGCAATGAGCAGAATATGATGATCCTTCTGGATCAGCCCATCAAAACGCGCCAGGATGTGCTGGATCTAGGCATCCGCCACGGAGACATGGTCTCCTTTGAGCCCCGCTGCACAGTGACGGACAACGGCTATCTCAAGTCCCGCTTCATCGACGATAAGGGCGCTGTGGCCTGTATCTTTGCCATGCTCAAGTATCTGACCGAGCACAATCTGAAACCCAAGTACCGCACCCTGCTGGCCTTCCCGCACTATGAGGAGATCGGCCACGGCGGCTCCTACCTCCCTCCCGAGGTGGAGGAATTTGTGGCCATCGACATTGGTCTGATCGGTCCGGACTATGAGGGCAACGAATTCAATGTGGCCATCTGCTGCAAGGATGCGTTTTCCCCCTATGACTATGACCTGACCAGCCGCATCATTGAGACCGCCGGGCGCATCGGCTGTGACTACGCGGTGGATATCTTCTACCACTACGGCACAGACGCCAGCATTGCGCTCAAATCGGGCAACAATGTCCGGGTTGCGGCTTTCGGCATGCCGGTCTATTGCAGCCATGCCGTGGAGCGCACCCATGTGAAGAGCCTGGAGAATACCACCAAGCTTTTGCTGGGATATGCCCTCGGACTGTAAGCGTGATTGCTACGGGCCGGGTCCCCTCTGCCATGTACAGAGGGGACCCGGCCCGTTTCTATTGTTCCGGCACTATACCGGAACGACATCCATCTTCCTTTTAAATTTCGCTTTGCGGCAGGGTTCATAAACCGCACAAGTGGAAAAGTACCTGGAGCCGGCGCTGACCGGGATCCTGGCCCGTTCAGACAGTCCGCCGTCCACTGGCAGATATCCAAAATACTTCATGATATGCTTGATCATGCGTCCGATGTTCTGCCGTGCCACCGCGTTTTTATTGCTCCCCATGACGCACACCGGAACCTTGGATGTGTCATCAAAGCGCTTCTCCGTGTTCCATCGCAATTTTCAGCTGTGCGTCATAAAAAGACCTCCAGAAGGCCGCAAATGCAGTCTCCCGGAGATCTTTTTAAGCTCTTTTTTCTCGTCTCAATGAATTCTGTCTGTACTCTCCACCGCGGCGCGGCCATAGACCTGTTCCGGACGTCCGCGGCCGGCCGCCCGGTGCATGTCCACCACCTGCAAAATCCCGGTCTGGGTCATGGCCTTGAGAAAATAGTTGGCACTGCGCCGGGTAATTGCCAGCCGCTCCGCCAACTCCTGGGAGGTCAGGCGTCCGTTCGGCATGGCCCCCAGCACTTCCAGCACCCGGTTGATGGCGGCCTGTGAGATCCCCGCGCGGCTGGACACGTAGGAGAACACGGACGGCGACGGCGGCGCGGCCTCCCCTCCGCCCAGGGGACCAATGAGAAGATCCTGTTCATTGACCAGATAGCTGCCCCCCGACACCTCGGATTCCCGGGTCGCCGTAATGGCATTGAGGCGCGCCTGATAGATCCCCTGCCCGATCCCATATCCCACGAACGTCCGAAAGTCCAGGCGTGTATTCAGAAAGGAACTGAGCTCGCACACGGTATACTCCCGGGTGCACTGGGCCACCGTTTTCCGGTCGGTCAGGATATCCACTCCGAAGTGGCTGCGGCGGAAGAGCATATCCTCCGCCTTGCTCCCGAAATAGTCCATCAGGCTCTGCTGGAGCTGAAGCAGCCGCTGCTCATAGAGGGTTTCCACCGTATAGGCCGGATTGGGCATCCACAGATTCACATGGATCTCGGCCGCCTGGTAGTCCTGGAGCTGGCGCATCTCGATCTCTCGCCGGGCCTGGGCGCAGGCACAGCGGATACTGTCGATGCTGGGGAACGGATAGGAGACCGGTACTCCCCGCTGCCGCAGCATCGGAAGCAACCCGCTGTACCGGGTAATGATCCGCTCAAACTGCCCGGTCTCCCACACCGCCAGCAGCTTTTGAAACTGCCGGTACTCCCCCCGCTGGAACTCCTCCGGAGTCTGTTCCCGTCCGGCGTCCATGCTCACCGAGAGGGGAATCCCGTGATCTTCCGTCAGGAAACTCTGGATGCTCAGGTGAAGCTCATCCAGGAAGTCGACATAGATCTTCTGAAAATCCAGCTCCGGCCGCTCCTGCTTCAGCCGCCAGAAGAGCCGGTGGACCTCCGCGTCATTGATGCCCATAGGCACCACCACCCGCCGGTCCCGCGGGAACATGTGCCAGAAGGCGCTGCCGAACCGGTTGCCGCTGGTGATGACTCCGTCCACTTCCCGTGGGATCTGCCGGAAAAATCCGCCGAGCTCCTCAAAGGGATGGTAGGCATAGATGGAAAAAGCCACATCCATGCCCAGCTGAGGCAGAACCCGCTCCAGATGCGGCTTCACATATTCCGTGGTGATAAATGCGATCTTATGGCGCATTCTCTTCCCCTCTTCCGGTCAATCGATCCCCTCCCAGCGGCGGATGCTGTCATCGGAGCGCCCCAGCTGGTCCAGAAGACGCCCGGCGAAGAAGTCGGCCAGCTCCTCCAGAGAGGAGGGGGCGTGGTAGAAGGACGGGCAGGCCGGCATGATGACCGCGCCGCACTGGGAGAGGGTGAGCATATTTTGCAGGTGGATGGTGCTGAAGGGGGTCTCCCGCACCGCCAGGACCAGCTTTCCCCGCTCCTTGAGCACCACGTCGGCGGCCCGCTCCAGCAGGTTGTGGGAGGCTCCATGGGCGATGGCGGAGAGGGTGCCCATGGAACAGGGGGCCACCACCATTCCGTCGGTCCGAAAGGAACCGCTGGCGATCCGTGCGCCGATGGCATGGATATCGTAATACCGCAGCTCCTCTCCGCATTGGAACTGGCTGCGCAGCACGGCCTGGATCTCCTCCGGCGCGGCGCCCTCCGGCCACTGCCAGGGCAGCTCCTCCCGCACGACGATCTGTCCGGCCCGGGTCAGGCAGAGGTGGACCTCACACCCCGCCTTCAGCAGCCGCCGGATCACCGCCTCGGCATAGAGCGAACCGCTGGCCCCTGTGATCCCTACGATATACCTTCCGCCCATACGGACTCTCCCTTCTCCTGCGGCTGTCCCGGTCCGGACCGGCCGCTTATACGTACTGACTCAAATCGACCTTGGGATAGCGCACCCGCTCCAGGCAGCGGCTCTCCTCGTTCAGCGTGGCGTCAATACCCATCTTGGTCTGCACGCCCCGCTCATCGGAGCAGGGGTCCAGCTCATGTCCCTGGGCGTTTGGCACATAGAAGATGTCCCGCTCGGGCACCACCCGGTTGGACACCGCCCACATCACGTCGGCCGGGTTGTAGATATCCACATCTTCATCCACCACGATGACATTTTTGATGTTCACATAGGTCATCATGGCAGCCAATGCCACATTCTTGGGCTCGCCGGGGTTCTTCTTCCGCAGGCGGACCAGGGCCAAAAATCCAGATCCATAGGGCGGAATGTGGACATCCAGCACGCCGCTGCTCACATAGCTTGTGAATTTCTTCAGCAGAGGCTCCCGTGGCAGCACATTGCCCAGATTGATGTGCTCAAAGGACGCCCCATTGATGGTCTGATAGATGGGATCGGCGCAGTGGGTGATGGCGGTGACATGGATGACGGGGCTGTTCCAGGGGGCGCTGTAATGTCCGGTGAACTCGCCCAGGGGGCCTTCCAGCTCCCTGGCATCGGGAAGGATCTCGCCCTCGATGACGAACTGGGACTCCGCGGGCACGTAGATGTCGTTGGTGATACACTTGACCACCTGCATGGGCCGGCCCCGGATGGCTCCGGCGATCTCCATCTCGTCCCCGTCATAGCGCAGTCCGGCGCCCACATAGACCACCGGGTCCGCGCCGATGGAGATGGCGATGGGAAGGGGCCTGCCCTCGGCTTCGGCCTCATTGTAGAAGTCCTTGAGGTGCCGCCACTCGTTGATCATAATGCTGATCTTGTCCCTGCCCTTCACATGCATCCGCTGGAAGGAGAGGTTCTGGCGGGTCCCGTGGAGCTCCTTGGATACGATGACCCCGCCGGTGATGATGGGGCCGCCGTCCTTGGGCGCGTGGACCGGGACCGGCAGTTTGGTGGCGTCCACCTGGTCCCCCGTCTGAATGTAGGTCTGACAGGGCGCGCTCTCCACGATCTGTGGCTTGATGGGACGGTCCAGGCATTTGGCCAGGAAATCCGTGATCTCTTCCTTTTCACAGCCCAGGGCCACCGCGATGCTGTCCATGGAACCCAGCAGGTTGCCGCACACGCCGAACTGCTTCCCCTTCACATGGGGGAAATAGCCCGCCCGGCCGCTGGGCTCCAGCGTGGCGATCAGAGAGCCGATCTCGTGGTTCCAGTCTACTTCCTTTTCGGTGGTAAAGAGCAGGTCCCGTTCCTTCAGGGCCTGGAGAAATGTTTTGAGATCCCCAATCCGGTTCATACTATCATACTCCTTTTTTCGCTCCATTTCTATGTTTCCTGCCGAATGTGCCGGAGCAGATCCGCCGCCATACACCGCGCCTGTGCAAGGATGGCGTCCTCATCTCCTTTTGTCAGTATACCACATTCTAATACCGTCTGTCCCTGGATGACAACCGTGTCAATGGCTCTGTGGTCTCCGGAATAGACCAGGGCCGCCTCCGGGGTCCCGCAGACCGGACAGGCGATCGGGCTGCGCATGGGGTCATAGAGAAAGAAATCCGCCGCCTTGCCCGCTTCAATGGAACCGATCCGGTCGCCGAGCCCCAGCGCCCGCGCCCCATCGATGGTCGCCATGCGGAGCATTTCTCCCGCAGTCATGGCCTGCGGATCCCGGTGCACCACCTTTTGCAGCAGGGCTCCGCTCTTCATGGCCTCTAACATATTATTGCTGTTGTTGGAGCCGGCGCCGTCTGTCCCAAGCGCCACGGTAAGCCCCCGCTCTTTCAGCGCCCGAACGGGAGCCGCACCGGATGCAAGATACATATTGGAAACCGGGTTATAGGATACCATGACATGGTGCTGCCGGTATTTTTCCATCTCCTCTTTTCCCAGCGCGACGGAGTGGACCGCCAACAGGTCGGGCCCCAGCAGCCCGGCCTCTTCAAACCATTCGATGGCCGGCTTTCCAAACCGCTTCCGGCTTCCCGCCTCATCGGCCCCCGTCTCAAAGAGATGCATCATGATGGGCGTTCCGGTGGCGTCCGCGTAGCGGCGGGTCTCCCGCATCAGGGCATCGCTCAGCCCCCAGCTCGCGGCCGGGGCAAGCCATACCGTGATCATCCCGTCCGGCTGTACATAACGCGCTTTCAGATCTTCCACATCCGCAAAGATATGCCCGGCGTCCTCCACCACTTCGGCCCGGCCGATGTCCCGGTATCCCCGTCCATAGACCATGCGCACGCCCATTTGTTTCGCCACATCCAGCTCCACGCATCCCAGGCCGGGTACCGGCTGATGCTGCATATAATCCGCCACTGTGGTCACTCCGCTGCGGACCGCCTCCAGCAGACCCAGCGCGACGCCGGCCTCCATGTGCTCTTCCCGCAGGGCTGCCCCGACCGGCGCCATGGCTTTGGGAAACCACTCCTCCAGGCTCAGATCGCTGCCCAGTCCCTTGGTCAGCTCCTGGTACAGGTGGGTATGGGTATTGACCAATCCCGGGAAGAGGTACTTTCCACCGCCGTCCAGGATCTCTGCGCCCCGCTCCCGGGCCAGCCGTTCCACAGAGGCGCTCTCCCCCACCGCTGTGATCGTCCCGCCTTCGTACAGAATGCCCCCGTCGGGCCAGACGTGATCCTGGTCATCCACCGTTACAATATGGACATGCAGATAGGCTTTTTTCATTTGTTTTCACACCTGCCCCGGTATACCCGCTTCCCCAGCGCGTAAATATAACAGACCTCCGCCAGCTTTCGGCTTAAATCCCGCACGGTCTTCATCCCGATCTCATCCTGAGCGGCCGCTTCTGCGCCCCCATCCCGGGACCATACCTTTGCGCCCGTATAGCCGCCGGATTCATTGGTCACCATATTCATGGCCCGCGTTCCAAACAGATGAAAGATGTCGTCAATGGTCGTCTCCTGGCCCCCGTTCCGGGTCCCGCCCACGGCGATCGCCGCCGCGAACTTGTTGCGCAGCATACCGGGGTAGCAGTGCATGGCCGGACGCATCCGCGAGGCGATGGCGTGCAGCTGCGGAGTGGCGGTCATCACATAGACAGGGGAAGCCACCAACAATCCGTCGGCATGGATGATCTTTTCAAAGACCTCCTGCATGTCGTCTTTGATGCAGCACCAGGTCTTTTCCCGCTTGCAATAGCCGCATCCGTTGCAGGGCGCAATTTTTCTGCCGCGCACCGAGATCAGTTCCGTCTCAATGTCAGGCGAGAATTCCTCCGCCGCCTTCAGCCCCTGTTCCAGTGCATATTGTGTCGCTCCATCCCGCGGGCTGCAGCACAATCCCAGAATTTTTACCATGGTCCATTTCCACCCTTTCCTCTGCTGTCTTGGATACGATTTCACCTTACCATCCGTAGTGGAGTTTCTGCCGGGTATATAGAAAGCCCCGGTGATACCCCACGCTGAGAATCTCTGCATGGGGATGTTGTCCGGCCGTAAATCCGGCGTTTACGCCCAGCGCGGTCATGCCGCCCGCCATGACGCCGGAGTAATTGAGCATATATTCGTCCAAAAGTCCATTGCCGATCAGGTGCCAGAGGTATCCCGGCGCCTCAACCGATATGTATTCCAGCCCACAGGCCCGGAGGAAGCGCAGAAGTCCCGCTGTGTCGGGCCGCTGCGCCCCCTCCGCTATGATCTGTACTTCTTCCAGTCCCTCCCTCAGGTTGGTGGGTCCGCTGAGAACGCGGCTGGGCCGGTTTAGCCGGCTTTGCAGCCGCTCCGCCCCCTGGGCGGAAGTCAGGATCACCGGCTGCTCGCTTCTCGTGAAAATGGCGTGCTCCACCGGGACGTCCAGTCCGTCCACCGACGGGATCAATGCCAGAGGCGCTTCTCCCTTCCTTCCCAGTGCAGGCCGCGCCCGGATCAGATCCGGGTCGGCTATCTCGGAACACCACATTTTCCGCATCCGGGTCCGAAGAGTCCCCGCCCCCAGGATCACGCCGTCGGCATAGGCGCGGCAGACCTGCATGATCCAAAAATCAGTCTTTGCCCCCACCGGATCGAAGCGATTTTCTTTTGAGATTAGGGTGCCCTCCGGATCGTCCGGAAAGCCCATTTTCCCATCGAAGGAGAGCACCATGCATCCATACAGATAGGGGCGCTCCGCCGGCGGAGGCGGGAAGCTCAGCTCTCCCAGGACCGTCCGGATCTTTTCCGGTACGGCGCTGTCCTTCCGGGATGCCTTACCGCCGGGATAGTGCATTGGAAAGCGCATTTCCTGTGCTGAAAATTCCATTTACCGCTCTCCCTTGACAAACGGCTTGCCCATCGCCTTGGGACCAACCGTCCGGCCTACCACGCCGGCCAGCACCACCATGGTCAGCAGGTAAGGAAGCATCTGGAAGAACTGCTGGGGAATTTCAATGCCAAGCGCCTGGAGCCGGAGCTGCACCGCTTCCGCGCCGCCAAAGAGCAGGGAGGCTCCCATGATGCCGATGGGATTCCACTTGCCTACGGTCACCGCAGACCAGGCCACATAGCCGCGTCCGGACGTCATGTTTTCCATAAACACGGATACCTGCCCGAGCGAGAGCGCCGCGCCGCCCAGTCCGCCCAAGATGCCGGCCAGCAGAATGGCGATATACCGCATCCGGTTTACGTTGATGCCGAGGCTGTCCGCCGCATGGGGCTGCTCTCCCACCGAGCGCAGGCACAGTCCGAAGGTGGTACGGTTGAGCAGATACCAGATCAGCGGCACCAGCAAGAAGGCCAGATAGACCAGCATGTTTTGCTGAAAAAACACCCCGATTACCGGAAGAGATGAGAGCACCGGAATTTCCACACTCTGAAACGCCTCCACGGAGGAGGGCTGTCCATTGGGATACAGCTCGGTGCATAAGTAGCTCGTCAGCCCGAGAAACAGCACATTGATCCCGGTACCCGCCACCACCTGGTCTACCTTGACGGTAATGCTCATGACCCCGAGCACCACAGCGGCCGTCAAGCCGCCCAGCATTCCAAGGAGTGCGCCGACCCAGGGATTTCCGGACAGATAGGAGCCATATACGCCAAAAAAAGCGCCCATGATCATAATGCCTTCCATGGCAAAATTGATGATGCCGCTGCGCGCGGTAAACAGCGCTCCCAGGCTGGCAAGCATAATGGGGCAGGCCATTCGAACCATTGCCTCAAGAAAGCCGCTCACGATATCAAGCATGCTGTTTTGCCCCCTTTTCCTTTGCATTCCGCTGGATGATCCGGATGGTAAAGCGGCTGAGCAGCGCCTGCATCAGAACGAACAGGATGACCAGTCCCTGGATCACATTGACCAGAGACACCGGCACCTGAAGCGTGCGCTGCATGGTATTGGCGCCCGTACGCAGCGCCCCGAAGAAGATTGCCGCAATGGTTACGCCGACCGGATGCAGGCCGCCCAGCAGCGCTACCGCCATGGAGTCAAATCCATAGCTGGAGCTGAAGCCATTCATCAGCCGGTGGTGGATTCCCATGATCTCCACCGATCCCGCCAGTCCGGCAAAGGCGCCGGAGAGAAACATGGCCAGCACCATGTTCCGCGCCACATTGATCCCGTTCGTTTTCGCCGCAATGGGATTGTTGCCCACGGCCCGCATCTGATAGCCCAGCGGCAGTTTCCAGAGAAGCATGTATACCAGAACAACGGATACCGCGGCCAAAATTACGCCCAGATGCATCCGCGTCCCCGGGAGAATGACCGGAAGCCACGCGTTTTCCCCCAGCAGGTCGGACTGCGGATAGTGACCGGCCGCCTCCTGAATGGGCCCATCCACCAGATAGGCTACCAGATAGGTCGCCACATAGTTGAGCATGATCGTATTGATGACCTCCGAGACGCCCAGCTTCGCCTTGAGCAATCCGGCGATGCCGGCCCAGATCCCTCCGCCGATGATTCCCGCGGTCATGGCCATGGGAATGACCACCGGGGCCGGAAGGCCGCCCAGGTTGACGCCGACGATCGTGGCCATCAGGCCGCCCATGATGATCTGCCCTTCCGAGCCCACCGAGGTCAGGCCGGTGCGGTAGCAGATCGTCAGGCCCAGCCCGGACAGCAGCAGGGGGACCGCTTTGATCAGGGTCTCCGCCACGCTGTTTTTCGTGCCGAAAGCGCCTTTGACCATGCATTGAAATGCCGCAAGGGGAGACTTTCCGGAGAGCGCTATGATAATGCCTGTCACAAGAATGACCAGAAGCAGTGCGATGCCAATGCCCAATACTTTTTGAAAGAGGGGGCTCTCGGTCCGTTTTTTGCGCTCCACACGCACCTGCGTTCCACCAAAATTCATACAGATCATGCCGTTTCACCTGCCTTGCTGTTTGTCCGCCTGGTTCCGCCCATCATCAGGCCGATTTCGGTGTAGTCGATTTCTCCGGGTATAAACTCCCCCATGATCTCCCCTTCGTTGATGACCAGTACGCGGTCCGACACCGCCAAAACCTCATCCAGATCGGCCGAGATCAGCAGCACGCCGGCTCCCTTCTCTTTCTGTTCCAGCAGCTTCTGATGCACAAAGTCACTTGCGCCAATATCCAGGCCGCGGGTCGGCTGCACCGCCACCACCAGCCTCGGGTCCTGTGCGAACTCCCGCGCTATGATGATCTTCTGCTGATTGCCGCCGGAGAAGGACCGCGCCGGCGCATCCGGCTCCCGTGGTCTCACATCATATTCCTCCACCAGTTTCTTCCCATTTTCTTTGACCTTCCGGCTGTTGAACAGGTGGTTTTGGGTAAAAGGCAGACGGTCGTAACAGTTGATGATCATGTTTTCGCTGGCGCTGAAATTCATGACCAGTCCCTGTGTCATCCGCTCCTCCGGGATATGGGCAAATCCCCGCTCGATGCGCTTTCGGGTCGGCATCTTTGTGATCTCTTCGCCCCGGTAATAGACGCTTCCCGATTGGACCGGCAGCAGGCCCATAATGACCTCCGAGAGCTCCAGCTGTCCGTTTCCGTCCACCCCGGCGACGCCCAGCACCTCGCCCTCCCGAATATGCATGGAGACGTGCTTCAGGGACGAGGCCAGATGGGCGCCCCTGGCGCAGACATCGTTCAGTTCCAGAATATTCTGCGCCGCTGTTACCGGAGTTTTCTCATACTCCAGGGAGACCCGTTTCCCAACCATCATGGCGGCCAGATCGGCCTCTTCCACATCCTTTGTCATGACGGTGGAAACCGCCTCTCCGCTGCGAAGGACAGTGACGCGGTTGGAGATCCGCTTTACTTCCCAAAGCTTGTGGGAAATGATGATAATGGACTTTCCCATGGATACAAACTGCTGCAATATCTCAAAAAGTCCCTCTACCTCCGGCGGCGTCAAGACCGCCGTTGGCTCATCCAGGATCAGAATGTCCGCCCCCCGGTAAAGGGCCTTGACCAGTTCCACCCTCTGCTGCACTCCAACCGAGAGGTCTGCCACCCTCGTATCCAGCTCCAGCTGGAAATGGTATTTTTCGCACAGCTCCTCTACCTGTGCTCTGGCCCGGCTCAAGTTCATCGGGGTGATGCTGCACTCCTGCCCCAACACAATATTTTGCAGTACTGTCAGCGGAGGCACCAGCATAAAATGCTGGTGCACCATGCCGATATTGTGGGCAATCGCATCTTTGGGATTGCTCAGCTTCAACGGCTCGCCATGGAGGAGGATCTCGCCCTCCTCCGGATTGTAGATGCCATACAGGCAGTTCATCAGCGTGGTTTTGCCCGCTCCGTTTTCTCCCAGCAGGGCATGTACTTCGCCCCGTTCCAAATCAAAATTTACGCCCCGGTTTGCGACCAGTTTTCCAAAACGCTTGGTGACATTGCGCATCTCCAGAATTTTTTCTGCCATTCGCGTTTTCCCCCGCTTTCCTCAGATCATACGGCTGCAATTTTTTACCCAGCAGCCGCTCCAGTGCTCCGTACCTGCTCTGCGCTTGGAAATTCCGCCGGGAGAAGTCCCCTTCCCCCGGCGGCGATAGCTTCTACCCTTTGCTTTCAATCCTTTTACTGATCAAAGGTAGACTTTGGCAGAATACCGGCCTCAGCCAGGGACCCATCGTTGATCCCCGCAATGATCTCTTCGATCTTTGCCTGCTCCTCTTCTGTCAAAATCTCGTCATGCCCGTTGAAGTCACTGAGGTAGAGCGCGCCTTCCGGCATGCCGAAAAGATGAAGTTCCGGTGTGAATTCCCCATGGATGACCGACTCAATGATAGCCTTGATCATGAACTGGTTGCTCTGAATCATGGAAACCATGACCGTATCCGGCGCTACCTCATACTGATCGCTGATATAGCCGATGTGGCGGATCCCCTTTTCCTTGGCCGCATCGATCACGCCCAGAGAACAGGAGTTTGCATTGGCGCACAGGACATCCGCTCCCTGCTCGATAAACGCCATGCCCATTTCCTTTCCCTTGGCGATGTCGGTCATGGACTCGGTATAGCCGGTCAAAACCTCGGCATCCGGATCGATGTACTTGGCGCCTTCCACAAACGCCTCAACCGAGTCTTTGATGTGAGGCGCCGTACTTCCGCCGATCATGCCGACCACGCCGTTTTCGGAATACATGGCCGCAACCGCGCCCGCCAGAAACCCGCTCTGCGGCGTGTTGAAGCGATAGGCGCCCACATTCGGCTCCTGCGCATAGTTTCCGTTCATCACCGCAAAGGTCACGTCCGGGAAGGACCCTGCCACAGCCAGCGCCGCATCTGAGAGCTCGTTTCCAACACAGATGATCAGATCATATCCCTGATCCGCATAGTCCCGCATCACGGTCTCATAGTCCGGCTGTGGGACCGCCTCGGTATAAGCGCCCTCCACGCCGTACTCCTCCTCCGCCATCTGAAGCCCCTCGTAAGCGGACTGGTTCCACCCGGCGTCATTGATGTATCCGGTCAAAATCATAGCGACCTTGACGGCGTCTCCCGCCGCACCGCTGCCGGTCCCGGGATCTGACGATGGGGCGGGCTCCCCGCCGCACCCGGCCAATAAAGAGATGGAAAGAGCGCCGCCGCACGCAAGAGCCAGCATCTTTTTGAATTTCATACTTAAATTCCTCCTGATCCATCATTCATTATTTTCTGACCGCACGTCTACCGCTCTGTGCGGTCTATTCAGACACCGTAACATGGACTTTTGTGATCGAAGGAGCCTTTCCCCATCACTCCTGTTCGGACTCTTCAAAAACTTCGATGCGGAAAATCGTCGGCTTATCCGGATCCGGACAGGCCACCCGAGTCACATGGGGGCTTTCATCCCAGGGGTGCCTCCCGCCCAGTTCCAGAACCCGGAGCTGCGGCCAGAGATTGTGGAACGCCGCCGCACAGAAATCAGAGGGGCACCGTTCAAAATCAAATTCAAACACCTGTCCTTCCCGATGGCAGTGGCAGGGCTTCCCGGTCGAATCCACAGGGCATTTCTCCACCACGATCCGCGCTTTCTTTGGTTTGTTGTATCGCTTTCTTGTCATATCCATCGTATTGCGGCCCTCCTCTGAATATCACGCTCACGAATTATTTGTTCCAAAATTTCTTTTATTATAATTGAGCTGTGTCATGCGCTTCCGGATTGGATACCTGAAGTATAGTACCAGATTGTTTAATACGTCAATTATTCTTTTTATTATATATTTATCTTTGTATATATGTACAATTCCATTCCTCTTTCGACCTCAATTACTACTTGCTATATGGAAATAAGGAAGAATTAAGGAAGTGATTCTCTTTATTTTCCCATTTTATTTCCCCGGCCCCTTTACCATCTGTCGGGACAACGATCACCATGCTTTTTCCCGTCAAAAAGCCGGGGACCGCTGCACTTGCACAACGGTCCCCGGCCTCTCTATATTTTTGCATTTCCGCCCCCCGCGCGCGGCTTTCTTCCGCCGTTTCAATCCTGCGGCTTCCGCCGGACTCCTCTTTTGCCCCTCGCGTCCGACTGCATCTAAGGTACGCTTGGCAACATCAAAGCGGATGATCCGCACATCTCCAGGCGTCCCTTTTTTCAAAGAGCGGCGCCCGGAACTTCCGGTGTCCCAGGCGCCGCTCTTTTCCATCACCCCAGGCTGCGTCGAAGGAAATGGAGAGCATCTTCTGGTCCCGCTCCACACAGTAAATGGGCAGTTCCCGCTCAGACGCCGCTACTCCCACGACGGCCGGATGGTTGACGGTTACAAACATGGCCGCCGCCACCGCCAAACAGCCCGCTGCCACCAAAATCTTTCGTTTTAAAATAATACATTTCATCAGAAAGCCCTCCCTCATAACGGTTGTCGTCCTATCCATATGCAGAAAAACGCGGCCCCATGTACTCTCCTTCTTTTCTCCCTCTCTTCAGGAACTTTTTCCTCCCACTGTGCGTCAAAAAGAAAGCTGGAAATTTTAAGTTTTTTTTAAGAACTTGTCATCCTTTTGAAAATACCTTTCCCAAATGATGTGATACAATGGGATGAACTACAATCCAGGCATAGGAGGAAATGAATATGACGGAACAACAGACCCCCGTTCTCACACCCGAGACGTCCCCCGCATCCGCCCCGTCTCCCACTGCCCCGCCCAAGAAAAAGCGCAAGAAGAAACACCTTAAGGGAATCATTACCCTTATCGTTCTGCTGGCCATTCTGACCGGCGGAGGTTACCTGCTCTGGCGCTTTGTCCTCCAGCCCCCTCCGGTTGAGCAAGGTGAGATTTATGCGGTCCCTGCCTCCATCGGCACGATCCAAAGCGTCGTACAGGGCAGCGGCAATGCCAAAGCGAAAGAGTCCGCCGCCATCACGTTGACGGAAGGCGGCACCGTGCGGGAAGTCTTTGTCAATCCCGGTGATGTCGTCACCGCCGGGCAGCCGCTGTATACCATTTACAGCGAAGCGGCTGAGAAGGCCGTCTCCGATGCCCAGGAAAAAGTAGCCAGCCTGAATCGTGAGCTGTCCAAATTGCAGGAGCAGGTCTCTGATCTGGTGGTCAAAGCTCCTTTCGCCGGAAAGCTGATGAACGTACAGACCTTTACACCGGACCAGGATGTCTCCAGCGGCGCAGAGGTCACCACCCTGGTCAATGATAAGAAGCTCAAGCTCTCCCTCTATTTCAGCTATGCCTATGAAAACAGCATCGCGGTAGGGCAGAGCGTGTCGGTCAATATCCCCGCTGTCATGAAGGATTTTTCCGGCAAGGTAGAAAAGATCAACAAGGTCAACTATATCTCCCCGGAGGGCGCGGTCCACTTTGAGGTGGTCGTGGTCTTTGATAATCCCGGCACCCTCACCGCCGGGATGGACGCCTCGGTCGCCATCGCCCTGGCCGACGGCACCTCCGCCTACCCGTATGCCTCCGGCAAGACGGAGTACTATGAGACCCGAACCATCACCACCAAGGCCAGCGGCCCTGTGGTCTCTTCCAACCTCCTCAACTACGCCAATGTGACGGCCGGACAGACCCTGCTCACCCTGGGCTCGGATACGCTGAACGACCAGATCAACGCCAAGCAGGATGAGATCGCCACCGCGCAGAAGGCATTGGAGGACGCCCAGAAGACCCTCGCCAACTTCAACGCCGTGGCTCCCATCGACGGCACCGTGACCGCCTGTACCCTGACCGTCGGCGCCGAGGTCAAGAGCGGCGATACCGTTATCATCATCTCTAACTCCACCACGATGCTGGTCACCATCACCGTGGATGACCGCAATATCTCCTTCATCAAGCCGGGCAACACCGTGGATCTGGACTGGAACGGCTCTACTTACGTGGGTACCGTCACCTCCATTGATATGAGCAAAGCGGAGAGCAGCAACGGTATGACCAACTACCCCGTGACCCTCACCGTGGACAATATGGACGGCAGCCTGGTGGACGGCGCCTGGGTCAATTACTCCTTTGTGACCAGCCAGTCCGACAACTGTGTGCTGGTCCCGGGCAGCGCCGTCAAGAGTGTGCTGGACAAGGACGGCAACCCGCAGACCGTAGTCTTCATCAAAGCCGACAGCAAGCCGGAAAACACCTTGGAGCTGGATCTTCCCGAACCGGAGCCCGGCCAGAAGCGCACCCTTCCCACCGAAGCGGACGGCTACTATCCCGTTGCGGTGGAGACCGGTATCTCGGATACGCAGAATGTAGAGATCAAATCGGGCGTGGAGGAAGGCATGGAGGTCTTTGTCAACTATACCGTGACCGAATCCAGCTCCAGCTGGTAAATGGGGTGCCTTTATGCTCATTGACATCAAGAACCTCTATAAGATCTACAACGAGGGCAAAGAGAGCGAGGTGCGGGCTTTGGACGGCGTCTCCCTATCCATCGACCGAGGGGAGTTCGTCGCCATCGTCGGACAGTCCGGCTCCGGTAAGTCCACGCTGATGAATGTGCTGGGCTGCCTGGACATCCCCACGCACGGCGACTACTTTCTGGACGGCACCGACATCACCTCTCTGAGCGACCGCCAGCTGGCCCGTATCCGCAACCGGGAGATCGGTTTCATCTTTCAGGGCTACAACCTCATTCAGGAGCTGGACGCCCTGGAAAATGTGACCCTTCCTCTGATCTACCGCGGTGTGCCGGCCTGGGACCGGGAGGACCTGGCCATGGCGGCCCTGGAAAAGGTCGGCATGGCAGAGCGGGCCCACCACCGCCCCAGTGAGATGTCCGGCGGTCAGCAGCAGCGTGTGGCCATCGCTCGCGCCATCGCCACGCGCCCGCCCATCATCATGGCAGATGAGCCCACCGGCGCCCTGGACTCCAAGACCGGCAAACATGTGTTGGAGATCCTCCGGGACCTCTACCGGGAGGGGACCACCATCCTGCTCATCACCCACGACGACCATATTGCCGCCACCGCCCGCCGGGTGGTGCGCCTTTCCGACGGCGTCATTATCTCCGACGCCCCCCAGGAGGTGGATTGGACATGAATCTGCTGCAAGCCTTCAAGATGGCCTTCAAGTCCATCGCCTGCAAAAAGACCCGCTCCTTCCTCACCATGCTGGGCATCATCATCGGCGTTGCCTCCGTGGTCATCATGGTCTCGGTCGTCCAGGGGCAGAACCAGAAAAACCTGGAGTACTTTGAGAAGATGGGCAACAACAAGATCAGTGTGGACGCCTACTATTTCTACGGCGGCGACGGCGGAAACACCGTCTTTCAGGACCTGTACGACTACTGTCTTGGCATGCAGAATCTGGTGGTCGGCGTTACACCCAATATCAACCTCTACGATGAAATGATCATCAAGTACGGCGCCAAGACCCTGTCCACCCAGAACCATGAAAACTGGGAGGACATGATCCAGGTGGTGCTGGGTTCCGACCAATATGGCGCCTGCAACAACTATACGCTGGCCAGCGGCCGGGAGCTGTCCTATCTGGACATTCAGGACACCAACAACGTCTGTGTCCTGGGCGGAGGCCTCAAGGAGACCCTCTTCAACTTCGTGGACCCGGTGGGCAAGACCATTACCATCAACGGACAGCCCTTCCTGGTGGTCGGCTGGTATGAGCGCAAGGACCTGGAAAACTGGCCTGAGCTGGACAATATGCTTCTTCTGCCCTATACCTTCAACCGTACCCTCAACAAAAACAGCGACATCACCTCTTTTGTGGTCAAGGCCAGAAGCGCCTCTGCCACAGTCGAGGCCATGACCCGCCTGGACGCCTTTCTCAGCTCCATGTTCCCCAAAGACGCCACCGGCATGCCCCTGCGGGGAGACTACAACATCCGCAGCGACAACGCCTCGGCGGACTCCATCCAGCAGCAGAGCAACATGCAGGCCATGGTTCTGGGCGGGATTGCCGCCATCTCCCTGCTGGTAGGCGGCATCGGTATTATGAACATCATGTTGGTCACCGTGACGGAACGCACCCGGGAGATCGGCATCCGCAAGGCCATCGGCGCCGAGCGCCGGAGCATTATTACGCAGTTTTTGATCGAGGCCGCAGTTATCTGCGGGATCGGCGGACTGCTCGGCATTGGTCTGGGCTACATCGGCACCCTGATCGCGGGCCGGTTCCTGCTGGACGGAACGTTGCTGCTGCCCAGCACCCCCATTGCCCTGGGCGCCTTCCTGTTCTCTGTGGTGCTGGGCGTCCTCTTTGGTATGTATCCCGCCATCAAGGCCAGCGGCCTCCAGCCGGTGGAAGCACTGCGCGCGGAGTGATCCTATGTGCAAAGGAGAGAAGTGCATGAACTGTAAACGTATTCTGGCCGGGGCCCTTGCCGCGGCCACTCTGGCAGGACTGCTGGTCCTGCCCGCGGGGGCGGCGCACGGCTCCGCATTCCACGACATCAGCGACGCTGATACGGCCGAAGCGGCCGAGATCCTCCGCCTGCTGGGCGTAGTGGACGGCACCGGCGGCGGTTCTTTCCGCCCCTCAGCCACCCTCACCCGAGCGGAATTCTGTAAAATGGCGGTCGACGTGATGGGCAAGGGCGACCTGGAACCCGCCCAGCGCAACCGTACCATTTTCCTGGACGTCGGCCCCCAGCACTGGGCCAGGGGCTATGTGAATCTCGCCTCCTCCCTGACCACCAGCGGCGAACTGGCGGACACCTCCAACAATTCCTCGGACAAGGGAGAGAGCACCCCTGCCGCCGACCGCCTGATCCTGGGTGTGGGCAACGGCACTTTTGAGCCCAACCGCGCCATTACTTACGGAGAGGCCGTTGCCATCCTCACCCGTGTGCTGGGCTATACCACCTCGGATATCGCCACTGGCTCCACCTGGTACGACGGGTACCTCTCGGTGGCCGGAGAGAATGGGCTCACCCAGGGGCTGAGCCTGAAGGGCAGCTCCACGCTGACCCGCGGCGAGGCAGCGGAGCTCTTCCGCAACCTCCTCTTTACCGATGTGAAGGGTTCGGAGGAGTGCTACCTGGTTCAAAAGCTGGGCGGCACCCTCACCGAGGACACGGTCCTCCTCTCGCTGGACAAAAATCAGAACAGCGGCTCCACCACCGTCACAGTGGCCAACGGCTCGGATACCCGCTCCCCCAAGACTCAGCGCACCGAAGTCTCTTCTTCTCTGCTGGGCGCGCGGGGCGAGATGGCCCAGGACAAGAGCGGCAACTTCCTCACCCTGCGTCCCAATGAGGAGGACTCCATTCGGCGCATCACGGTCTCCGGCACGGTGGACGCCAACTACGTCACCGCCGGCGGAGAGAAGATCACCATTCTTCCGGAAACCCCGGTCTGGAAAAACGGGGAGGCCACTACGTTTGAAAAGGTATGGTCCTATCTCTACAACGGCACGCCCATGACCCTCTGCTACGGCCCCTCTGGCAAGCTGGACTATGTCTATCTCTCCTCCGTTTCCCAGTCCAGTGACAGCGTCATGGTGGCGCGGACCAAGCCAAACGGCACCTCCAATCCCTTCGCCGCCCTGGCCGGCGGACGCAGCGACTATCAGCTCTACAAGAACGGGGTTCCCGCCACCGCCGCCGACCTGCGCCAGTACGACGTGGCCATCTATGACAGCGGAGCCAACATCATCCGGGTCACCGACCTGCGTCTCACCGGCGTGTATGAAAACGCCTACCCCAACCCCACCGCCCCCTCCAAGCTGACCATGCTGGGGCAGGAGTTCACCGTTCTTCCTGGGGCTGTGGCCGATCTGGCCCCCTTCCGTCCAGGCGACCAGGTGACGCTGCTCTTCACTTCCGACGGCCGGGTGGCCGGAGCTCTGGACCCCTCCCTGGCCCGCTCCACTACGGTGGGTGTGGTGGAGAAGTGCTCCGCCGGCAGCGCCGAAGTCAAGCCTCTCCTGGACTTCTTCAACGCCAAGGGTGAAAAGGTGGTCTTTACCGGCGATCCCGGTCTGAACGAGGCCTCGGCCGCCAAGATGGTAGGTCAGCTGGTGACCATCTCCTCCGGAAAGGAAGGGAGGCTCTCCCTCTCCCGTCTGAGCGGCGGCGGCAGCGTCAGCGGCACCCTCAACGTGGCCTCCCGCACCCTCAACGACACGCCTCTTGCGGAGAATGTCCGTATGTTTGAGCGGGTGGGCAACAGCGAGCCCCATGAAATCACCTTCGACCAGCTCACCCGGACCAGCGTCCCCTCCTCCAAGATCCTTTACGCCGGCAAGGATTATGCCGGCAAGTACAACATCCTGGTCTTTGACGATGTGACCGGCGACCAGTATGATTACGGCTTTGCCAAATATGAGCCCAGCTATCAGGATCCCAATGACCCCTGGAACTTCCGCAATGCCTCGATCAGCGTCAAAAACGGCGCCCAGTCTCAGGGGGGCACTCAGCTGGTCACCGGCTCCTCCGAATTCCGAACTGGCGACGCCATCGGCATTGCCGCCTCGTTGGAGACGCAGGACGGTAAGCCGAAGCTGGCCGGTTCCGTCACGCTCCAGTCCGCCTCCGGCATCCGCCGGGCAGCCTATGACCCGGACAGCCACATGCTGAAGGTGGGGGATTCCCTCTATCCCGTCTCCCAGAAGGTTTGGTGCTATAACAAGACCACCGGCCACTGGTTCGCGGCCGACACCGGGTACGAGCGCTTTGAGCTGGCCCGCGCCTACTCCGACGATCTGACGGTCTACTATGACAAGTCCCCCGAGCAGGGCGGCAAGATCCGTCTGGTCGTGGTGGAGTGATCCCCCCATTCCCCTCGCATCTAAAAAACACCCGGAGACCGATCCAGGATCGGTCTCCGGGTGTTTCAGACTGTCAATAAAGTATATTTCTTCGATTTATGCTGCAAGAGCCTCGCAGAGTTCCGCCGTCCGCAGACGGCGGAAGAGGGTCAAATCGTGTT
>JAHAEW010000128.1 GCA_018374635.1 Clostridiales bacterium | reverse complement strand
GCTTCTAATTTTGCTTCCTATATCATGATTTTTGCTCCGTTTAATGATAAAACGCCAGTCCTCGTGTTTTGAGAACTGGCGTTCTTTGACAAGCTGAAAAGGCAGACAGCCTGCGGCTGTCTGCCTTTTTGGTCAGCGGTTTTTTCATTACTTGCGCAGCGCGATCTCGTGGCGCTTGGGGCCGGTGGAGACGATGGAGATGGGATAGCCGATGTGGCGCTCCAGGAAGTCCACATAGTCCTTGGCGGCCTGGGGGAACTGGCTGTAATCGGTGACGCCCCGCATGTCGCACTTCCAGCCGGGCAGGGTCTCGTACACGGGCTTTGCCTTCTCCAGCAGGGCGGGCACCGGGAAATCGGTGGTGACCTTGCCGTCGATCTCATAGCCGGTGCAGACCTTGATCTCCTCCAGGTAGCCCAGGCAGTCGATGGCGGTCAAAACCACCTGCGTGGCGCCCTGGACCATGCAGCCGTACTTGGTGGCCACGGCGTCAAACCAGCCCACCCGGCGGGGACGGCCGGTGGTGGCGCCGTATTCGCCGGCGTCGCCGCCCCGGCGGCGCATCTCCTCGGCCTCTTCCCCGAAGAGTTCGCTGACAAAAGCGCCCGCGCCCACGGAGGAGGAGTATGCCTTGGTGACCACCACCACGTTGCGGATGGCCGTGGGAGGCACCGCGCCGCCCACTGTGCCGAATCCGGCCAGAGTGTGGGAGGAGGTGGTCATGGGGCAGATGCCCAGGTTGGGGTCCTTCATGGAGCCCAGCTGTCCCTCCAGCAGGATCTCCTTGCCCTCGGCCAGGGCCTGATGGACGTAGGTCACCGCGTCGCCCACATAGGGCTTGAGGCCTTCCCGATAGCCCATCAGCTCCTCCAGAAGGGCGTTGGGATCGAGAAGAGGCTTGTGATAGAGGTGTTCCATGAGCACATTTTTCAGGGTACAGATGTGCTCCAGCTGCTCCTTCAGGCGGGCTTCGTCGTAGAGATCGGCCACCTGAATGCCGATCTTGGCGTATTTGTCAGAGTAGAAAGGGGCAATGCCGGACTTTGTGGAGCCAAAGGCGTTTCCGGCCAGACGCTCCTCCTCATAGGTGTCCAGCAAAATGTGGTAGGACATCAGCAGCTGGGTCCGCTGATCCACGATCACACGGGGCGCGGGGACGCCGCCGTCCTCCAGAGTCTTGAGCTCCTTGAGAAACGCGGGGACATGCAGGGCCACGCCGTTTCCGATGATGTTCGTGGTGTGGGGGTAAAAGACGCCGGAGGGGAGCTGGTGCAGGGCGAATTTACCGTAGTCGCAGATGATGGTGTGACCGGCGTTCGCACCGCCCTGAAAGCGGATGACCACGTCGGACTTCTCGGCAAAGAGGTCGGTGATCTTGCCCTTTCCCTCGTCGCCCCAGTTTGCGCCAACAATTGCTTTGACCATAATGAGCCTCCTGCCGCGGGGATTCGCGCATTGGCCTTTTCCCGCGCGCAAACGTAGCTGCCTCCGGGTGTTGTCCGGAAAACAGCGGAGATATTATATCGCGTTTTTTCTGGGATGACAAGGCGTAAAAGTCGAAAAGATCCGCCTATTTTTTCTCGCCGGCCGTGGAAAAAAGAAAGCTCGGGGCTCCGGCCGAGGCGTCCGCAAGGGTGTCCGGCGCGAACCAGACGGTCACGCCCTCCGGGGTGAGAAAAAATTGTTCCGGCTGAAAATACCGGCGCGGCACCGCGGCGGAATCGGAGCGGAACGGTTCGCCGGATGCCGTTCGGGCGGCGATCTGCCCGGCGATCTCGTTCAGCAGCAGGTGTTTCCAGCGGCGGCCTCCGGGCAGAAAGCTGCGCAGGGGGAGGGGGCGTCCGTCGGGAAGGGACCAGGTATCCCCGTGCTGCTGGACCCGCCGGGCCTCCGTCCGGGTCTCCTGCACGCGCCAGGTCAAGCTGAGGAGCTCCGGCGTTTGCAGCGTGATGGTATAGTCTAATGCGGCTTCCCATGGAGCAAAGGAGGTCCCGTTGGAACGGGCTTCCCTCTGGGCGGCGCAGGCCCGGGTATAGAGGACGCCGGTCCAGCGGCTCCGCCAGGCGTCGGACAGCTGGCGGTAGTAGCGGTTGATCCTGCGCGCGCCGCGGCTGTCGCCCACCAGACGGGGAAGCGAGCAGGAGATGCGCAGGACCGGACAGTCGTCCAGCTTCAGCTGCTGCACAAAGCGGCTGGGCTGTATGGGGATCTGCCCGCTGTGGATGGGTATGGAAGTCATGGTTCAGC
Organism: Clostridiales bacterium; assembly: GCA_018374635.1. GTDB lineage: Bacteria > Bacillota > Clostridia > Oscillospirales > Oscillospiraceae > Pseudoflavonifractor_A. Next base: position 3,362 of record JAHAEW010000128.1, on the reverse strand, counting down.
CCCCCTTTCTCAGTTTCACAGGCTCTGCACGCAGTATATGGGCGGGCCTGTGAAAAGGTGTTTTTGTGAAAAAAATCGGAAAACCTGTTTACTTTGCCAATTCACTTTGGTAAAATACATATGGCCCTGTCTATGACCTTTTTATAAGACGCGGGGCGAGCTTAAAAAAGCGGGAGGTAACCGTTTTGCCTAAAAACGTAAAAAAGGAGCAGGGAGACCTGCTTTATGAGACGATCCTGTCTCTCAAGGATCTGGATGAATGCAAAAAGTTCTTTTCCGACCTGTGTACCATGGCGGAGCTGCGCGCCATGGAGCAGCGCTTTGAAGTGGCGCTGCTGCTCAGCGACGGAATGATCTACAACGACATTCTGGAGCGCACCGGCGCCAGCAGCGCCACCATCAGCCGTGTCAACCGTTCGCTCCAGTACGGGGCGGACGGCTATCAGACGGTGCTCCCCCGTATCAAGGAGAAGCTCAAAGCCAATGGCCAGTTATGAGTTTTTGGCCGGGTGCTATGATGAGCTGACCACCGATGTGAAATACGCCCAGTGGGCCGACTATCTGGAGAAGCATTTTGCCCGTGCCGGGATCAGGATCCATACAGTACTGGATCTGGCCTGCGGCACGGGAAGTCTTACCTGGGAGCTTGCCCGGCGGGGCTATGAGATGATCGGCGTGGACCGCTCGGAGGAGATGCTGGCCCAGGCCAACGAAAAGGGGGCGGAGCAGGAGGCGGCCGAGCGGCCCATGTTCCTCCACCAGTCCATGGACCGCCTGGATCTTTACGGGACCATCGACGCCTGCGTGTGCTGCCTGGACAGCGTGAACTATGTCACCCGTCCGGCGCTGCTGCGCAAGGCCTTTGAGCGGGTCCATCTCTTCCTGATGCCGGGGGGCATGTTCATCTTTGACATCAACACGCCCGAGAAGCTGCGTGGACTGGACGGACAGGTCTTTCTGGATGAGACGGAGGACACCTACTGCGTCTGGCGGGCGGAGTACTCGGGGCGCAGGCGGATCTGCACCTACGCCATGGATCTCTTCCGCCGGACGGAGGACGGCCTCTGGGAGCGGGGCGAAGAGCTCCACGAGGAATACGCCTATGAGCCCGACGAGCTGGAGGAGATGCTCCGCGCCGCCGGGTTCCGGAAGATCACACGCTATGGAGAGCGGATCATGCGCCGGCCCCGGGCGGGGGAAGAGCGGATGTTCTTTGTGGCACGAAAGGAATTATAAGGAATATGTCAGATCAAATTGTACGGGTGCTGGCCAAAGACGCGCCGATTAAGGCCAGCGCCATTTCGGCGCGGGAGCTGGTGGAGCGCTCCCGGCAGATCCATAAGACCCTGCCGGTGGCCACGGCCGCCCTTGGCCGGGCGCTGATGGGCTGTTCCATGATGGGAAATCAGCTCAAAGAGGAGCATGGCGCCGTGACCTTGCAGATCAAGGGCGGCGGGCCGCTGGGCACCATCATGGTCACCTCCGACAGCGCGGGAAATGTCCGGGGCTATGTCCAGAACGGCGAAGTGGAGTTGATGGAGAAGGTCCCGGGAAAGCTGGATGTGGGTCAGGCGGTTGGGGTGGACGGCACGCTGACGGTCATCAAGGATATCGGCCTGAAAGAGCCCTATGTGGGCAGCATCGGCCTGCTGTCGGGGGAGATCGCGGACGACATCACCGCGTATTTCGCCGAGAGCGAACAGATCCCATCGGCCTGCGCCCTGGGCGTGCTGGTGGACACCGATCAGAGCGTGCTGTGCGCGGGCGGATACCTCATCCAGCTCCTGCCGGGCGCGGATGACGAGGTCATCCGCAAGATCGAGCGGGGCGTCCATACAGTGGGGCCGGTCACCACGGCGCTGAAAGACGGCGTCTCCGCGCTGGAGCTGGTCCGCCGGGTCCTGAGCGATTTTGAGCTGGAGGTTCTGGAAGAGTCTCCGGTGGAATACCGCTGCTATTGCAGCCGGGAGCGGGTCAGCCGCGCCCTGATCAGCATGGGCCGGGAGGAGCTGACCGCCCTGCTGGAGGAGCAGGGGAGCGCGGAGCTCACCTGTCAGTTCTGTGACGAGGTCTATCATTACAGCCGGGAAGACCTGGAGAAGCTGCTCTCCGAGATCTGACCGGATGGGCCGCCGGAGGGATTTTCAACACCGTCCGGCGGCCTGAAAAAAATATGAAAAAAGTGGTTGACATCTCGATGAAAGCCTGTTATAATAACATCCGTCGCTTGAGGAAAAGAAAACAAAAGAGAGTGAATGAGGGAGCATAGCTCAGCTGGTAGAGCGCATGCCTTACAAGCATGATGTCACAGGTTCGAGCCCTGTTGTTCCCACCAATATGGCGCGGTAGTTCAGTTGGTTAGAACGCCGGCCTGTCACGCCGGAGGTCGAGGGTTCAAGTCCCTTCCGCGTCGCCATATGCCTCTGTAGCTCAGTTGGTAGAGCAGGGGACTGAAAATCCCCGTGTCGCTGGTTCGATTCCGGCCGGAGGCACCAAATCCCTCTGAGATACATATTGTATCTCAGAGGGTCCCGAAAGGGTCTGCGCAATGCAGGTGTAGCTCATCTGGTAGAGCGCCACCTTGCCAAGGTGGAGGTAGCGAGTTCGAGCCTCGTCACCTGCTCCATGTACAAAGGTACATATAAAAGAGAACAGTTGGACCTGTTCTCCATATGGCGCCATAGCCAAGCGGTAAGGCAGAGCTCTGCAAAAGCTTTATTCCCCAGTTCGATTCTGGGTGGCGCCTCCAAAATGTGTTGATAAAAAAGATGCACAGCAAAAACACTGCACGAAAGTGCAGTGTTTTTGCATATAAGTAGAAGAACAAGAGAAAACAAGTCGTAAAAGTTTGGTTTTTGAAATAGCGGAGCCAACCGGCTGAAAGCAGGGTTCTGGGAGATGCACTCAGCCATTTTCCTGGTTCAAAGTGACTCGAACTCTCACGCATTCAAAATACCGCCAAAGAGAAAGCACACAGCCGCCCCCTGGCCCCCCATCTGGGACCAGGGGGCGGTTTTCTTTTTTTGGCCAGCTTGTTCGGTTTGGTACTTATGCTTCGTTTGTCTGCTATTTGTTATGGAGGTTGATAATAGCTTTCACATAGCTTTTCGTCTATACTTGCGTTGCAATCAACGAGAGGAGGACATCGCAGAATGGCAGAAACGAAAAACCTATGTGCGCAGATCCCAATGGATCTCCACGCCAAAGTATGCAATGCGAGGGAGCTTTCAGGGCAGACCACCAGCCAGTACATCACAGACCTACTCACCGAATACTACCAGATGAAAGAAAACGGAGGGAACATGAATATGGCTAACAATGGCAGCAGAACGATGGCATTCCAAATTCCGGAGGAACTCTTC
>JAHAEW010000127.1 GCA_018374635.1 Clostridiales bacterium | reverse complement strand
AAAACACGATTTGACCCTCTTCCGCCGTCTGCGGACGGCGGAACTCTGCGAGGCTCTTGCAGCATAAATCGAAGAAATATACTTTATTGACAGTCTGAGCCGCCCATCAGGGCGGCTCCCAATCTTCTTATTCCTCGTCCAGCTTGAGCACAGCCATAAACGCCTCCGTGGGCAGCTGCACCGACCCCAGAGAGCGCATCTTCTTCTTGCCCTCTTTCTGCTTTTCCAGCAGCTTTTTCTTTCGGGTGATGTCGCCGCCGTAGCACTTGGCCAGCACGTCCTTGCGCATGGCCCGGACGGTCTCCCGGGCGATGACCTTGCCGCCGATGGCGGCCTGGACCGGCACCTCAAAGAGCTGGCGGGGGATGTTGTCCTTGAGCTTTTCACAGATGCGGCGGGCCCGCTTGTAGGCCTTCTCCTTGTGGGCGATGAAAGAGAGGGCGTCCACCTGCTCCCCATTGAGGAGCATATCCACCTTGACCAGCTCGCTGGGCCGGTATCCCTCCACCTCGTAGTCCAGCGAGGCATAGCCCTTGGTGTTGGCCTTGAGGGCGTCAAAGAAATCATAGATGATCTCGTTGAGGGGCATGGAGTAGTGGAGCTCCACCAGATTCGTGTCCAGATACTGCATGTCTTTGAACTCCGCCCGGCGCTCCTGGCACATGGGCATGATGTTCCCCACATAGTCGGGGGGCGCGATGATGGACACCTTGGCAAAGGGCTCCCGCGCCTCCTCAATGTGGGCTGGGTCGGGGTAGTTGTGGGGATTGTCCACCTGTACCACGGCGCCGTCGGTCTTAGTGATCTCATAGATCACCGAGGGCAGAGTGGTCACCAGATCCAGGTCGAACTCCCGCTCCAGCCGCTCCTGGATGATCTCCATGTGGAGCATGCCCAAAAAGCCGCAGCGGAAGCCGAAGCCCAGGGCGGCGGAGGACTCCGGCTCAAAGGAGAGCGAGGCGTCGTTGAGCTGGAGCTTTTCCAGCGCGTCCCGCAGATCGGGGTACTTGGAGCCGTCCTCGGTATACACGCCGCAGTACACCATGGCCTGGGCGGGCCGGTAGCCGGGCAGGGGCTCGGCGGCGGGACGCTCCACGCCGGTGATGGTGTCGCCCACCCGGGTGTCCTTCACATTCTTGATGGACGCGGTGAAATAGCCCACCTCGCCGGCCGACAGACTTCCGGTGGGCTCCAGCCCCAGGGGCCGCAGGCAGCCGCACTCAATGACTTCGTAGGAGGCCCCCGAGGCCATCATCCGGACCTTCATCCCGGTGCGGATGGTGCCCTCCATGACCCGGAAATAGACGATGACCCCCCGGTAGGCGTCATACTGGCTGTCAAAGATCAGGGCCTTGAGGGGGGCCTCCGGATCGCCCTCGGGCGCGGGGATGTTGTGGACGATGTCCTCCAGCACCGCGTCGATGTTGAGCCCCACCTTGGCCGAGATCTCGGGCGCGTCCATGGCGGGCAGGCCGATGACGTCCTCGATCTCATGCTTGACCTTCTGGGGGTCGGCGGCGGGCAGATCGATCTTGTTCACCACCGGGCGGATCTCCAGGTCGTGCTCCAGGGCCAGATAGGTGTTGGCCAGGGTCTGGGCCTCGATGCCCTGGGCGGCGTCCACCACCAGGATGGCGCCCTCACAGGCCGCCAGCGAGCGGGAGACCTCGTAGTTGAAGTCCACATGGCCCGGGGTGTCGATGAGGTTGAGCTCATACTCCTCCCCGTCCTGAGCCCTGTAATTGAGCTTGACCGCCCGGGCCTTGATGGTGATGCCCCGCTCCCGCTCCAGGTCCATGTTGTCCAGCAGCTGGCTCTCCATCTCCCGCTGGGAGACGGCGTCGCACTTCTCGATCAGCCGGTCGGAGAGGGTGGATTTGCCATGGTCGATATGGGCGATGATACTGAAATTACGGATCTTGCTCTGGTCGCGCATATGCAGAAACCTCCGTCTAAAAGTCCGCACGGGTCCTTGGACCCGGCGGCGTGCATCCGCATACGGCCGGATGCTCAGCCGGTTTGGAGAGAAAACACCGGCCTTCCGGACATGTCCAAGAGGCCGATGCGGTATTTTGTAAGACTTATTTTATCGTTTTCCGCTCCTGCACGCAAGCGGTAATGCGTCCGCCCGTGTTGTGGATGATCTGGAGCAGGGACTGGTAGGTGCCCGGATAGTTCTCCATCAGGGCGTCGTGGTTCATGCTGGGGAACTCCCCCTTCTCCCTGCGGTGCTCCTCCAGGGCCTCCACGTAGGCGCACTGGGCATAGATAAGATCGCTCTGGGCCACGCCCGCGGCAAAGGCCAGCGGGGACACGGCAAAAAAGTCCTCGTTCTGGGTGCCGGGCGCCCGGTAGAGGTGGCGGAAGAGCGTATAGATGGCCGTGGAGAGATACTCCGCCGCGGCCTTGACCGCCCCCTTGCACCCCGTCTTGCCCAGCAGGTCAAAGAGGACGCTGATGGAGTTGACCAGCAGTTTCTTGTTCAGGGTGGCCACGATGCTCCCGTGGAGCACATTGTCCTTCTCGGTGGAGTAGTCGTACAGCTCATCGGGAGAGACGATGGTGGCGCCGTTTTTGGTCAGGGTGCGGCCCAGCAGAAAATCCGCCGAAACGTTGTAGTAATCACAGGCCCGGGTCACAAAGGCAAGTCCCGGCTCCCGCACGCCGTTCTCATAGTGGGACAGCAGAGCCTGGCTGATCCCCAGATCCTTGGCCGCGGCGCGCTGGGAGATCCCCTTCTCCTGACGCAGCAGGGAAAGGCAGCGGGAAAAATCCGAATGCATAGTCGATACCCCTCTCAAAATCGCAAAAAAGTAACCAAAAAGCGGATCTTCCACCCCTGCACAGCAGGTTTTACCGGTGAAAGCCGAAAAACAGCGTGTATAGTATAGCGTAGTAAATACAAAAAGTAAAGGGGTATCTTCTCTGATTTTTTCGTTTTTGTCCATTGTGAACCTTCCTGCACGTGGTGTATAATAGGTAAGATCACTTTTCATCCCCTAGGAACCAACTTTATGGAGGCGTTACGACAATGTTTGGCAAGCTAATCGCAAAGCTGAAGGAAAACCCCAAGAAAATCGTCTTTACCGAGGGCACCGACCCCCGTATCCTGGAGGCCAGCGCCCGTCTGCTGGCCGGTACCTGGCTGACCCCCGTGCTGGTGGGCAACCCCGACGCGGTCCGCGCCGCCGCCGAGGAGGCCGGCTTCAACATCCGCGGCGCTGAGATCGTGGACCCCGAGAACTATCCCCGCATGGAGGAGATGGTTCAGAAGATGGTGGAGCTGCGCAAGGGCAAGATGACGGAGGAGCAGGTCCGCGGCTACCTGAAGAAGGGCAATTACTTCGGCACCATGCTGGTGAAGATGGGCGAGGCCGACGCTCTGCTGGGCGGCGCCACCTATTCCACCGCCGACACCGTGCGTCCCGCCCTGCAGCTCATCAAGACCAAGCCGGGCAACAAGATCGTCTCCTCCTGCTTTATCATGGTCCGTCCCTCGGCCACCGGCGGCAACGAGGTCCTGGTAATGGGCGACTGCGCCATCAACATCAAGCCCACCGAGGACGATCTGGTGGAGATCGCTCTGGAGGCCGCCCGGTGCGGCAAGATCTTCGGCGTGGACCCCCAGGTCGCCATGCTGTCTTACTCCACCCTTGGCTCCGGCTCCGGCGAGGATGTGGACAAGGTCCGCAACGCCACCGCCAAGATCCGCGCTGCCGCGCCCGAGCTGCCGGTGGAAGGCGAGATCCAGTTCGACGCCGCCGTGTCCCCCAACGTGGCCCGCACCAAGTGCAAGGATTCCACGGTGGCCGGTCACGCCAACACCTTCATCTTCCCCGACATCAACGCCGGCAACATCGGCTACAAGATCGCCCAGCGTCTGGGCAACTTCGACGCCTACGGCCCCATCCTGCTGGGCCTGAACGCCCCTATCAACGACCTCTCCCGCGGCTGCAACGCCCAGGAGGTCTACTCCATGGCCATCATCACCGCCGCTCTGGCCGACTGATTTTCCGCATTTCGGGAGCGCTCCGCTTGGAGCGCTCCTTTTTTAATTGAACCATGGAACATCAGTTTTACACTTTTCCCCCAAGTTTTCCACATGCAAATGTGGAAAACTCTCTTTTCCTTTGGCTGCCCATGTGCTATAACCATATCAAATGCCATTCACACAGGAGGTCCCCCATGAACCAGACGCCACTCTGCGATGCTCTGCGCCGCTTTGCCGGACAGCGCCCGCTCCGGATGCATATGCCCGGCCATAAGGGCCGCTTTCTTCCCCTGCCGGAGCTCTCTCCCGCCGCGGCCCTGGATGTGACCGAGCTCCCCCCCACCGGCAACCTCTTTGAGTCCGGCGGGCCCATCGAGGCCGCCGAGAACCTCTGGGCCAGCGCCTTTGGCAGCGCCCACTGCCTCTTTCTCACCGGCGGCTCCACCCAGGGCGTGCTCTCCGCCTTTACCCTGGCCTGCCGCCCGGGGGACCAGGTGCTGGTGGACCGGGGCTGTCACCGTTCGGCCTTCAACGCCATGGCCCTGCTGGACCTGCATCCCCGCTACCTCTTCCGTCCCTGGCTCCGGGAGGGGGAGGTCGCCGGCCCCCTCTCCCCCCGAGACCTGGAGGAGGCCCTGGAGGCCCACCCCGCCGTCCGGGCGGTATGTGTGACCTCCCCCACCTACTACGGGGTGTGCTCCGACCTGCCCGCTCTGGCCCGGATCTGCCATGCCCACGGCGCGCTGCTCCTGGTGGACGGGGCCCATGGGGCCCACCTGCCCTTTCTGGAGGACCGGAGCCTGTCCGCGGCCGACGTGGCGGTGGTCTCGGCCCACAAGACCCTGCCCGCCCCGGGGCAGGCCGCCCTTCTCTTCTCCTCCCGCTTCTCCCTGGAAGCGCTGCGCCGCGCCGCCTCCCTCTACGGAAGTTCCTCCCCCTCCTACCCCATGATGGCCGCCCTGGACGCCGCCCGGGCCTGGATGGAGGAGGAGGGCCGCGCCGCCCTGCGGCAAACCGCCGCTCAGGTGGCGGAGCTGCGCCGCCGCTTCCCCGCCCTCACCCCGGACCAGGCTCCCCTGGACCCCGCCCGGCTGGTCCTCCGCTGCGCCGACGGCTTCGCCGCGGAGAAGGCCCTGCAAGACCTGGGGGTCTACCCCGAGATGGCCGACGCCCGCCATGTGGTCTTTATCTGTACCGCCGCTGACACGGAGGCGGATTTCTCCCGGCTGGAGGAGGCCCTCTCCGCCGTGTGGGCGGCCCAGCCCCCCCTATCCGAACTACCGCCCCTTCCGCCCGCCCCGGCGCCGGAGCAGGCCCTCTCCCCCCGGCAGGCCCGCTTCTCCGCCACCCGGTCCCTCCCTGTGGGCGCGGCCGCGGGGGAGGTCGCCGCCTCCCAGGTCGCCCCCTATCCCCCGGGGGTCCCCGTTCTCGCCCCCGGAGAACTTGTAACGAAAAAAACTATCGCATATTTATCGCAAATAGGTTATAATATGGAGAAAGACATGGAAGTGGTTCTCCCCTGACGGTGTGTGGCCCGGGGCCCCTGTCTTTTATTCCGAGGAGGGATTACTTATGAAACTGATCCTTGCAATCATCAACCATGACGACGCCAATGCGGTCACCCAGTCTCTGACCAAGCACGGATTCTCTTCCACCAAGCTGGCC
>JAHAEW010000126.1 GCA_018374635.1 Clostridiales bacterium | reverse complement strand
GGCCTCCTCGGCGGTGGCGTGCATGGTGTGGCCCTCCTGCCACAGGAACTCCCGGTGGCGCAGGAAGGGGCGGGAGGTCTTCTCCCAGCGCAGGACGGAGCACCACTGGTTGTAGAGCTTGGGCAGGTCCCGGTGGGAGTGGATGATGTTGGCATAGTGCTCGCAGAACAGGGTCTCCGAGGTGGGCCGGATGCAGTAGCGCTCCTCCAGCTTCTCCGAGCCGCCGTAGGTCACCCAGGCGCACTCGGGGGCGAAGCCCTCCACGTGGTCCTTCTCCTTCTGGAGCAGGCTCTCGGGGATCAGCATGGGGAGATACACGTTCTCATGGCCGGTCTCCTTGAACTTCTCGTCCAGGATCTTCTGAAAATTCTCCCAGATGGCGTAGCCGTAGGGCCGGAGGATGAACATCCCCTTGATGGAGGAGTAGTCGATAAGCTCCGCCTTCTTGCACACGTCGGTGAACCACTTGGCGAAGTCCACCTCCATACCGGTGATCTGCTCCACCTGCTTTTTGTCCTGTGCCATATTTTTTCTCAATCCTTTTTTGTCAGTTTGGTGTTGGTTCTCTTCATTTTATTCACTTTTTCCCCAAAAGTCAAGGCGCACCTGGGGGAAAAGACGCGGCCCGCGGGGCCTGTAAGCCCGCGGGCCGCCATGCAAGGCGTGCTCTAGGTCCGGATGACCAGGGTGGCCCGGAAGGTCAGGCCGTCGTAGGAGCCGTAAATGGTCACATTCTGGTTGGTCTCGAACTGCCGCAGAGAGAGTTCGCCTCCCGTCACGGAGAGGAGCTGGGCGTCCGAGACGTCCACAGTGATGACCCCCTGATCCTCTCCCCGCCGCCGGATGAGCATCTCCTCGCTGGAGGTGTTCACATAGAGCACGGTGCCGTCGATCTGGTTGGAGGAGACGGCGCTCTTGTCCACCCCGATGGAGAGGATCTGGTCCCCGTCCAGCACCATGGCGATCTGGTAGCCCGGCTTGAGGGAGTCGATGGACACGGCCTTGCCGTCCTGGGTCACCGACACACCGGCGCTCACCCGGTAGGAGGCGGTTCCCCCGTCGGAGAGGGCCACCTCGATGAGGGTACCGCTGGTGTCCATGGTCACCTTCTGGATGATGCCGCTGGCGTTGGCGCTCTGGGGCGTGGCGTCGATGGAGCTGACCTCCTGGTAGCGCACGGTGACCACCACCGAGTCGCCGTTTTTCAGCCGGTCGATGGAGCTGCGTGCGTCGTTGCGGTAGACCTCCGGGGGATCGGTCAAATCGATATCAAAGGTGAGGACCTGCCCGTCGGAGCGGGTGACCTCCAGCACCATGGGGGAGCCGTAGGAGATGGAGGTGATGACCCCCTCCTCGGTGGAGGAGCCGGGATAGGCCAGGACCTCGGCGGCCTCGGTGCCCGAGAGGCGCAGGGTCACATAGGCGTTCTTCTCCAGCTTGGAGAGGGTGGTGGCCTTGCCGTCATAGGTGATGACCGCGCCGCTGGCCACCGTGTAGGTCACGCTCTTCCCGCTCTTGAACTCGTTGATGGTGAGCTTGCCGGGGGTCTGGGAGTAGCTCATGCTGCGGATGGAGCCCTGTACATAGTCGGAGGCGGTATCCACATTCAGGGCGGAGACGGTGGAAACCTCGTCGTTGGAGACCCGCAGGGTCACATAGCCTCCCACATGGCCGGTGCTCAGCTTGCCCACCGCGCCGTTAATGGTGACCCCCGCTCCGGAGGGCACGGTATAGCGGGTCTTCACCCCGCTCATGCTGGTGACCTGTACCGTGTAGGACCCGTCGCTGTTGCTCTTCACCTCGGAGAGCAGGCCATTCTCCTGCCGGGTGCCGCCGGTGAGGCGCAGGGCGGCCAGATGGCCCTGGGCGTCCACCATGCACTCGGCCCGGGCATAGCCCGCCCCGTCGTCCAGCAGCTCCACGCCGCCGGTGGCGTTGCCCACCTGCACTTCGGTAAAGCGGTCGGCCCGGAAGTCGCGCACGCCGCTGCCGGTCTGCACGGTGACGGTATGTCCCTCCATATCCGAGACGCTGCCCGACAGCGTCTCCAGCGCGCCGCTGACCCAAACGGCGGTGGGGGTGCCGCTGCTGTTGAGCTTCACCCGGGCATAGGAGCCGTTTTTCAGGGCGCCGCCGGTGGACTTCATATTGTTCTCATAGATGGTGACCCCGGCGGGGAGGGTGAGGGTGCGCGCGCCGCTCAATGGGCTCTGGATGGTGAGGACGGTGGTCCCGCCGCTGCTCACCGAGGTGGAGGTGATGGTGCCGCCCACCCAGTCATAGGTGGTGTAGTCGGCCAGCTCCACCGTGACGCCCTTCTCCTTCATAAAGTCCATGGCACGGCGCATCAGAGAGGTCATCGAGGCACGGTTCACGCTGCTCTTGGGGAGGAAGCGGTTGAGCTCGTCCCCCTTGAGGATGCCGTAGTCGGTGAGGAGATACACATAGGGCCGCAGGTCCCGGGAGATACTGTCCTGGTCGGCAAAGGTCAGCTCGTACTCGGTCAGGCTCTCGGCCGCGCCGTCGATCTGCATGGCCCGGGCCAGGTAGAGGGCCACCTTCTCCCGGTGGATGGCGTTGAGCAGCCCGCTCCCGTTGGCCAGGGCCTTGAGCTCGGCGCTCGTGATGATCCCGGTCTCCAGGCACACCGCCAGATCGGGGGCCGCCCAGGTGAGCATATCGGCGGGCACGATCTCCTTCAGGGTATCCTCCCAGGCCTGGGCGATCTTGGTCTTGGTGGCGCTGTCGATGCCGGTCACCCGGGCACAGAAGAGCAGGGCCTCCACCGCGCTCATGGCGGCGTCGGGCTTGAAGGTCCCGTCGTTATATCCGCTGACCAGCCCCAGGGAGGAGAGATATTCCACATCGGCCTTGGCCCAGTGGCCGTTCAGATCGGTAAAGGTCGCCGCCGCCGCGGGCGCTGCGCTCAGACTCACCGTCATGGTCAGGGCCAGGGCTGCGGAGAGCCATCTTGTTCCTTTCATTCCATACACCTCCGGAAAATGACGTTGGGATGTTTCCAATCATCAGACGCATTTCAGCAGGGAAAGTTCCACTTATTTCAAATTATATCCGCTCTCCATATAAAAAGCAACCTGCCCGGGTCATTTTGTCCAAAAGGCCGCTCCTTCGACCGGAAAATACACGGTTGCGGCCGCCTATCTTCCTGTGATAAAATAAAATGCATATGTAACCACTTTGCGGTGCAAAAAAACCACCTCATCCTATGGATCAGGAGGCTGTATATGAAGGATATTTCCGACAAATCCCGGACCTGGACCGCTGCCGCGCTGGTGCTGGTCTGTCTGGCCGTGATCGGATGTGCTACGGCCTATACGCTGCGTGTACTCCACCTGATGCGCTCGGATACCGACCAGTATCTCCTGGAAAATGCGAAGAACGCCGTTCTCACGGTGACCAGCCGGGTCGAAGAGGATTTTTATAACCTGAATCTGGCGGCCGAGACCTGCGCCAACCTGTCGAACCGTGAGAATCGGCTGACCCACCTGCGCAATCTGGCCGGTGGGCAGACCCTGGACAAGCTGGCGCTGGCCGAGCCGGACGGGACGCTCTACCTCACCAACGGCAATTCGTTTTCCATGGCGGGCAACTCCATTGTGGAGCAGGCCCTCCAGGGCTCCGAAGTACTGGCGATCAGCCAGGAATTCTCCCTGGACGACCAGACCGAGTATCTGGTGTACGCCGTGCCCATCGTAGGCCACGACAACTCCATTCTGGGCGCCCTCATCTAGCGGGACACCCAGCGGTTTGTGACCCGCTGGTTTCCCCAGAACCAGTCCGACCGCATCACCATTGTAGAGTCTGACGGCTCCATCATTCTCTCGGAGCAGTGGGGCGAAAATGTCTTTGACCTTCTCTCCCGCACCGTGCCCGAGCGGGACTGTTCCCTGGAGCAGCTTCGCTCCGACCTCTCTGAGGGCCGCCAGGGCATCTTTTACTATCACAACACGGTGGAGGAGGCGGCCATCACCTACTTCCCCCTTCCGTTCGGGAACTGGTTTTTGCTGCTGCGTACGCCGCTGGAGAGCATGAACCGCTCCCTCTCCCAGGCCATGCTGCTGGGAATCCTTCTGTGCTTCCTGCTGGGGGCGGCCTTCCTGCTGTTCCTGTACTTTTTCCGCCGGGCGCAGCAGCGGCATACCCAGCTGCTGGAGCAGCTGGCCTTCTCCGATCCCGTCACCGGGGGCGACAACGCCCTCCGCTTCTCCATGCGGGCGGAAAAGCTCCTGGAGGAGGCGGCTCCCGCCTCCTATGTCCTGGCCAGTGCGGATATCCAGGCCTTTGGTCTGGTCAACCGGATCTTTGGAGAGAGCGCGGGGGACCGGGTCCTCTCCCACCTGTGCCGTTCCTTCCAGGACCGCCTCCAGCCCGGAGAGCTGGTGGCCCGGGACACCCAGGATCAATTCCTTCTCCTCCTTCACGCGGACCTTCCCGCCGCGCTGGAGGCCCGGCTGGAGGAGATGGCACGCCATGTCAACCGCTTCAACGAGCACACGCCCACCCCCTACTATCTCCATCTCACCATCGGCCTGTGTCTGGTCAACGATCCGACCCATCCCCTCTCCGATCTGTTGGACCAAGCCAACCTGGCCCGGAAGCGGGCACGGCAGCACTCCACAGACAAGCTCTCCACCTGTGCCTGGTACCGTCCGGAGGACCAGGAGCAGCGCCTGCGGGAGCAGAACATCTGCAATCAGATGGAGCGCGCGCTGGAGAACGGCGACTTCAAGATCTATCTCCAGCCCAAATTCTCCCTGGCCGGCCGCCGGGTGGTGGGGGCGGAGGCCCTGGTCCGCTGGCAGGACGGGGAGCAGGCCTTTTTCCGCCCGGACTCCTTTATCCCGTACTTTGAGCGCAACGGTTTTATCACCCGGCTGGACCGGTATATGTTTGAGCAGAGCTGTATCCAGCTGCGCCAGTGGCTGGACGCCGGACTGGAGCCGGTGCCCATCTCGGTGAACTTCTCCCGGGCCAACCTGGCCGCAGGTACCCTCGCCGGCTACCAGGCCATCCGGGAGCGCTATGGGATCCCTCCCTCTCTGCTGGAGTTTGAACTCACCGAGACCATGATGGGGGAGAATCCCGCCTTCTTCTCGGAGGTGGTGGAGGCCATGCACCAGATGGGCTTCCAGTGCTCCATTGACGATTTCGGCAGCGGCTACTCCACCCTCTATATGCTCCAACAGGTCCAGGTGGACACCATCAAGCTGGATAAATCGCTCTTTGACGGGCTGCGCGCCCAGCCGGAGTGTCCCCGCACCGCCATTGTGGTGGAGTCCGTCCTTCAGCTGGCCCGCCGCCTGGGGCTCAAGACGGTGGCCGAGGGGATCTCCACCCAGGAGCAGCTTGAATTCCTCGAGCGCTATCCCTGCGACATGGTGCAGGGATACTACTTCTCCCACCCCCTCCCCGCGGAGGAGTTCTGCCGGCGGTTCCTCCGCCCGGCCGGCGCTCCGCCGGAGGCGGAATCGCCCTAACAATGCCAGCGGCCCGGGACGGTATTACCGTCCCGGGCCGCTCAGACTGTCGATAAAGTATATTTCTTCAATTTATGCTGCAAGAGCCTCGCAGAGTTCCGCCGTCCGCAGACGGCGGAAGAGGGTCAAATCGTGTTTTCCGGCGGCGTGTACGTCGGAAAACACACTT
>JAHAEW010000018.1 GCA_018374635.1 Clostridiales bacterium | reverse complement strand
GCCACAAGCGACAGCTTGAACATCACATGGAAAATCTGACTGGCGGCACCCCTCCCGTCAGATACCTACCCTGTGTAGTCCCTTGTAAACTGTACTTTATTAGGGTACTATATTTGGAATTTGGAGCGTTTCCGACAGAGATTCGGAAACGCTCATTTTTTTGCCTGTAGTTCCCATTCTCCTAGTTTGCACCAGGGATATCTTTTAGAAAGGAGAGAAACCGTATGTTGAATCTGGAATTCGTATCCGTGGAATTTTCCACCGCCGTCGGCGCCGTGCGGCCAGTGGATGGTGTGTCTTTGACTGTAATGCCTGGCGAGCGCCATGTCATCGTCGGCGAGACCGGCAGTGGAAAGAGTGTGCTGCTTATGGGCATTCTGGGCCTCAGCGGTGGCCGGGTTACCGGCAGCATCCGTTGGAACGGGCAAGAACTGCTGGGGCTGACGCCCCAAGCTTGGAACCAGATCCGGGGCCGGGAGATTGCCTACATCCCCCAGGGCAACGCCAGCGGTTTAAACCCCTTGATGCGGATCGGCGACCAGATTGCCGAGCCCCTGCGAATCCATCTGGGCATGGGCCAAAAGGCGGCGGCGGAGCGCGCGGTGTCGGCGCTGGGGCGGCTGGACTTTGCCCGACCGGAGATCTGGGTCTCACGATACCCCCACCAGCTGAGCGGCGGCATGAAGCAGCGGGCCCTGGTGGCTATGGGCACCGTGGCCGGTGGACAGCTACTCCTGGCCGACGAGCCCACCAAGGGGCTGGACCCGGAGCGACGGGACGACGTCCGGGACCTCTTTGCCGACCTGTCCAGAGCCGGCGGACCGGCCCTGCTGTGCGTGACCCACGACCTGCGCTTTGCCCGGGACATCGCCACCCACATCCATGTCCTCTACGCTGGGCAGCTGCTGGAGAGCGGCCCAGCCGCGGCCTTTTTCTCCGGTCCCCTGCACCCCTACGCCCGGATGATGTTGGAGGCCCTGCCGGAGCACGGCTTCCGCTATCCCCGGGGCTTTGCCCCGTCCCACGAGGACTACGGCCGCCTGGGCTGTCGGTTTGCCGGACGATGTCCGCTGGCCCGGGACGTGTGCCGGCAGAAGGTTCCCGCCATGACGGCGGTGGGGGAGAGGAGGGTGCGGTGCCATGACACTGCTGCGGACCGAGCATCTGACTAAGACCTACGCCTCCGGCCTCTTCCGCCGGAACCGGACGCCGGCCCTCCGGGATGTGTCCATTTCCATCGGCCCCGGGGAGACCGTGGGCATCTACGGCAAGAGCGGCAGCGGCAAGACCACCCTGGCCAGTCTGGTGACGGGGATTCTCCCTGCCACCGGCGGGCGGATCTACTGGGAGGACCGGCCGGTGGCGGCCCCTTACCGGGGTGCCCTGCGCCGGGCCATTCAGATGGTGGATCAGCACCCAGAGGAGGCCTTCGATCCCCGGTGGAGCCTGGAAAAGAGCCTGATGGAGCCCTACCGGGTCCACCGCTTGCCCTTCGACCGGGACCGCTTCCGGGACCTGCTGGCCCAGGTGGGGCTCTACGAGGAGCATCTCCACCGGGACCTGGGGTCCCTGAGCGGCGGTGAGCTGCAGCGGGCGGCTCTGGCCCGGGCCCTGTCCATGGAACCGCTGCTGCTGCTGCTGGATGAGCCCACCAGCATGCTCGACGCCATCTCCCAGGCCCAGATCCTGCAGATTCTCAAGGATTACCAGGCCAACAACGGAACGGCGTACTTGCTCATCACCCACGACCTGGCTGTCATGCGCCACATGTGTACCCACTGCTATTTCCTGGCCGACGGATGCGTCACCGGAGAGGAGGAAGTCCATGGGAAATCGGAATCTGATCCGCCACTTCGCTGAGAAGCTGGCCCTGGCGGTGATGACCATCTTTGTGGTGGCCACCTTCAACTTCTTCCTGATCCGCTTCATGCCCGGCGACCCCCTGGAGCATCTGGTGGGGGAGGAGGACTACCTCTACCTGACCTCCGCTCACCCGGAGGTTCTGGAGGAGCTGGAGGTGGAATACGGACTGGACGGCAATCTGTGGGAACAGTACACAAACTATCTGGGGCGGCTGCTCCACGGGGATCTGGGCCAGTCGTACCAAAACAAGGTGCCGGTGCTGACGCTGATCTTACAGCGGCTGGGCCGCACCTTCCGGCTGCTGCTGCCGGCCATCGCCCTGTCGGCTGTGGTTGGCATCTTTCTGGGAGCCGTGGCGGGCTGGCGGGCCGGAAGCCGGCTGGACCGGTGGATCTCCCGGCTGTCCCTGGTGGTCTACTCGGTGCCCGGCTACTGCCTGGGCATGCTGGGGCTCATGGTGTTCTGCTTCTGGCTGGGCGTGGCGCCCTCCGGTGGCATGGCCAGCGGCGGCCTCACCGGCGTGGCCTACTGGAAGGACGCCCTGTGGCACATGGCGCTGCCGGTGGGGGTCCTGACCGTCAGCAAGTCGGCTTATATACTCCAAATGATGCGCAGCAGCGTGGTGGAGGCCAAGGACGCCGACTATGCCCTGGTGGCCCGGACCAAAGGCCTGGGCGGCGGGCGGATTCTCTTCCGCCACGTGCTGCCCAATGCGGCCCTGCCCATGATTACGATCATCACCATGGAGGTGGGCTTCATCGTCTCCGGCTCCATGATGATTGAGCAGATCTTCAACTGGGACGGTATGGGCCTTTTGGTATATCGGGCCATCGGCGGCAACGACTATCCGGTTCTCCAGGGGAGCCTGCTGGTGCTGACCGTGTGCGTGGTGCTGGCAAACCTCCTCTCGGATGTGCTGTGCGCCCTGGTGGACCCCCGGATTCAGGATGGAATGTGGCATGAATAGACGACGGATTTTTCTGCGGGCCTGGCCCCTTCTTCTGCTGCTGGCCGTGGCGGTATTTGCTCCGGTGGTGGCGCCATGGGACCCTTGGGAGATGACGGTGCCGTTCCTGCCGCCGTCGGCGGAACACTGGCTCGGCACCAACGACCTGGGCCAGGACATCTTCAGTGAGCTAGTATTCGGCGCCCGGACCTCCCTGCTGGTGGGGTTCACAGCATCCCTGGTCATCACCGTGTTCGGCAGCTTCCTCGGCGCCTGCGCCGGGTACTTTGGCGGTTGGGTGGATCGGGTGAGCATGGTGTTCATCAACGTGGCCCTGGCCATCCCGTCCCTGCCTCTGGTCATCGTGCTCTCGGCCTTTTTAAGCCGTAGCGTGTGGAACATCATCCTGTGCATCTGCCTGACTGGATGGGTGGGTACGGCGCGTCTGGTCCGCACCCAGACCCTCCGGCTCCGGGAGCTGGGCTTCATTCGCAACTGTAAAACCATGGGCTGCGGCCCCTTCTACATCCTTATCCGGCACCTGCTTCCCAACCTGCGGGCGATCATTCTGACCAAGGGCCTTCTGTCCGTGGCCTCGGCCATGCTCACCGAGACCAGCGTCAGCTATCTGGGCCTAGGCCCTATGACCAGCAAGAGCTGGGGTACCACTCTCAGCGACGCCTTCCGGGTGGGCGGCATCTTCAACGGATACTGGTGGTGGTACATTCCCCCCATTGTCCTCATCAGTCTGACCATCTTCTGCTTCCTGTCCCTTCGGGGGCTGGACCAAAAAGCGGGATGAAATGATCAACGTTTTGAAAGGAGAAAATGAGAATGAAACAAGCAAAACGGATTCTGGCACTGCTGCTGTGCCTGGTGGCCCTGCTGTCCCTGGGTGCCTGCGGCAGCGCCCCGGCGGAGGACGCTGCGCCGGACGGGGACCAGACCACCGCCCAGGATGCCGGCGGCGGCGACGTGGAACTTCTCAACGTCGGCAGCATCTACCAGTTTGACGTGGAGAGCCCCTACTGCGAGCTCATCAAGTACCTGAGCTACGACGGCTTCCTCTACAGCAACCTGGTGCGCTACGGAGAAAACAACGAGGTGGTGCCCTGCCTGTGCGAGCGCTACGAGATTGCTGAGGACGGCACCTCCGTTACCTTCTACTTCCAGGACGGCATCAAGTGGCACGACGGCACGCCTCTGACCATGGAGGACATCGAGTTCTCCTTAAACCTGTGGCTCGATGTCCTCAAGCCCTCGGTGGCATTGCGGTACATGAAGAGTGTGGAGGTCCTGGACGATACCAGTATTCGCGTCAACATGCAGAGCTCCTGCGCCTACGTATTCCTGCGCCACATGATCATGTCCAGCGCCGGCTGCGTCATCTATCCCAAGCACATCTGGGAGAACGTGGAGGACCTGAAGTCCTTCACCGGCCCCGAGGCCATGGTCGGCTGCGGCCCCTACGTCTTTGACTCCTACGATGACGAGGCCAAGATCGCCTACTTCAACCGCTATGAGGACTATCACGAGGGTGCGCCCACCATCAAGCGCATCGCCTTCCACCTGTACGAGAGTCCCGAGAGCCTGGTCATGGCCTTCAAGAACGGCGAAATCGACTGCATGTTCCAGTACGCCGCCGGCCTGTCCGGCAACTACGTCCCCGCCATCCAGGCATTGGATTACCTGGACGTGGGCGAGGAAGTGAACCTGGGCGGCCCCATTCTCGAATTCAACTTCCAGGACAGCCTCATGAGCGACCTGGACATCCGCAACGCCGTGTACTACGCCCTAGACTATGATCTGCTGGCAGCCACCGACGGCGGCGACTACTGTGTCCCCGGCACCAAGGGCGTCATCTCCCCGGGCAACATCGGTTACGCCGATGACCTACCCACCAACCAGCGGAATACCGACGAGGCCAACCGGATTCTCGATGAGGCCGGCTACGTGGACATCGACGGCGACGGTCTCCGGGAGAACAAGGACGGCTCGCCCATGCGCATCATGGTCAGCCCCGCTTACAATGCCTCCAAAGGCGTTCTGTACCAGCGGCTGGCCCAGGTGGTGGTACAGAACCTCCAGGATGTGGGCCTGGACGCCTACCTGGATGAGGATGTGTCCAACTCCGACGCCTGGCAGGCCCGGTGGCGCGGCAACAAGGACTTCCAGATTGCCATCACCTCCTGCTCCCAGGGCGTCGCCATCATCGACACCGTCAACCAGGGCCTGGTGGAAAAGGCCGGCTCCGACGGCACGTTGACCTGGAACGGCACCAACAACAACCACGAGTATGTGGAACTCTTCTCCCGGATCATCGACTCCAAGAACCCCGAGGAGTACGCAGCCGCCGCCTACGACAGCCAGCACTACCTGGCCGACAACATGGTGGCTATTTCCCTGGGCGTCGAGAGCATGTTCTATCCCTACAACACCCAAGACTTCACAAACTGGTCCTTCCGCAGCGGTAACGGCGCCTTCTCTTACGACACCTGGTTCACCCTGCAGAGTAAATAATCAACAGGACATCAGAGTAGCCGCCAAGGCACTGGACGATTTAAAAGTGGCTTATCGCAAAATGTCAATCCGGGACAACTTTTAGATGACAAATTTTCAGAAGAATCAAATTTTTGACAGGTCCTTTACTACCTGGAGATACGGCAAATAGGGTACAAAAGCATCTGAATTGCATATATTTCCCGGATATTTGTATTAAAGAGGAAGACAACATTCAGATTGAGCGAATATGTCCCCAGTTCTAAGTATCTAAAAAAGATGGAGATTCATACTCACCTGAGGAAGCTAAAAAATGCATTGACAAAGAACTTAGAACATAACACTTGATTTTTACTTTTCAATTAAATATATCAAGTATAATAAAAGATTTCGCAGCTGTGACGGACACTGTTGTTTTGCTATTATGAATGAGAGCTTGACGAAGCTGGTGTTCATTCTGAACCGTAGCGGCTCCATACAGGGGCTGGATGGGAGCACCATCGGCGGCTTCAACGCCATGATTGAAAAGCAGAAAAAGGAACCCGGCGAGGCATTCGTTTCCTCTCTCCTCTTTGATGACCAGAGTGAGGTGCTCCATGACCGGGTAAAGGAAACCGAGGTCCAGCCCATCACCGGCAAGGAGTACTATGTGCGTGGCTGCACCGCTCTACTGGATGCTACGATGTGGGCTATCCATCATGTTGCCAACATCCACAAGTATGCCCGACACGAGGATGTGCTGGAGCATACGCTCTTTGTCATCACCACAGACGGCATGGAGAGCGCCAGCCGCGGCTATTCGGCCCAGTGGATCAAAGAGACAATCCAGCGCCAAAAGGAGAAACACGGAGGGGGGTTTTTCTTCTTGTAAGCCAACATCGACACGGTAGAGACGGTAGGCCACTTGGGCCTCGCTTCCGACCGGGCTGTGAACTGTCACTGCGACAGTGTAGGTGCTCACCTCAACTACGAGATGATGGGCCAAGTTGTAATCGCTGTCCAGTGCAGAGATCCTTTGGATGAGTACTGGCAAAGACACCACCAAGGAGGATTTCTATAAGCGGCAGAAATCGCCAAATAGAACTTGTTTTTTGCCAAACGACGATTCCACAGTTCCATCTGCAAAAGTCAGAATAGAGTTCTTCCTTCCATAACATACACGCCGGATTACAGCAGGAATGTCAAAGTGTGGGCGTCGAACGGTCGCCATGGGGAACCGCCTCTCTTACTGGCTCAGTATCCAAGCAATACCGGCAGCAGTGCGCTCAACACTCTGGACAAAGTGGTTGCCAGGGTTCAGCTGGAACACCGTGTCGATCCCTTTGCGCTGGTAATAAGCGCATATCTCCTCGGTGTTCGCCTGAACTGTGCGCAGGATCGGATTCTTGGTTTTGCTCTCCTTATCTCCCAAAGAAAAGTACATACGATCCGGCAAGTGCTTTGGCTCGTGGGAGAAGATGTACTCCTTCATACCGGGAAACCAGAGGGAGCCGGACATGCTGCCCACCCGGGAAAACAGGTTCGTCTGGTAGATGGCATACAGAGCGAACAGCCCAGCCAGAGAATACCCGGCGATCCCCCGCCAACGAGGAACGCCGCCAAGCTCTTTCTCTGCCGCCGGAATGATCTCCTCGGTCAGAAGCCGAAGATAGTCATCCGCCCCGCCGGTGCAGGGGTCCGCGTTTTTGAAAGTAGGCGGACTATCCCAAGGGGCCATATCGTGGTTCCAGTCCAAATCGCTGACGGCCACCAGTGTGAACGGCGGGCAGCCAGTAGCCTGCGCGGCCTCATACACCTTTTGCCCTTCGCCGGAGAAGGTGTTGAGGTAGAGAATGGGGGTATTTGGTTCCAAGCTCGGGAAAATGGATACCGTTTTTCCGTTTGTCGTGAAGGTGTACATCGTGCGCATCATCCGCTTTCTACCATAACGAAAGTGATAGTCCTGCTTATAGGACAAAAATTATGTTAAACTGATTTTACCACAATAAGAATAGACGAGAAAAGAGGCATAAACAGAACCGGGCAAGTTATGCTGATATTTTCCAATAAATTCTTGTCGGTTCCTGAAAATCCAGCTATACTAAATACGCTGTGCATTAGCAAAGAGAAGATAGGAAGAGTGAACGATATGCTGTCTCCCGGCCTTTACGAACAAATCATCAATACCGCCCTGAACCGCGAGCTTTCGGAGATCCCGGATGCCCGTAAATCGGTTGCGCCCATTGACAAGGCGGAAGCCTCCAAGGTGCTGGCGCAATATCTGGCGGATGTGGTGCAAAAGGGCCTGGAGAATGTGGTGGATAACGGCGGAGATATCTCCACGCAGATCAGCCTTGCCAACCAGATCGTAACCCTCATTCAGAACACAACCCAGGAAGCTGACTTTGCCGCGCTGAGCGTTGACCAGCGGGCAGAGCAGCTTCTTGCGCTTTTACGGGAGCAAGATCCCCGGCTGGCGGTGGGCAAAACCGCAGCCGGCCTAAGTCGGCCTGAGACCTCCATCGCCCAGAGCAGCCTGTTCACCGGGGCCATCCATGAGCCACAGATGTACACAGAACTCAAAAAGGAGATCATCTCCGCCGACCGCATTGATATGCTGGTGTCCTTTATCAAGTGGAGCGGCCTGCGGCTCTTGATGGACGAGTTGCGGGAGTTCACCCGAAACGGAGGGGAGTTGCGGATCATCACCACCTCCTACATGGGGGCCACAGATGTGAAAGCCATCGAGGAGTTGCGTGCCTTGCCCAACACCCAAATCAAGGTCAGCTACGATACCAAGCGCACCCGGCTCCACGCCAAGACCTATGTCTTTTACCGGGACACCGGCTTTACCACGGCCTATGTGGGTTCCTCCAATCTTTCCAATGCCGCCATCTCCAGCGGCCTGGAGTGGAATGTGAAGGTCACCCGCCGGGACCTGCCAGAGACCATCGACAAGATCGCCGCCACCTTCGAGAGCTACTGGAACTCCAGCGAGTTTGAGTACTACTCCGAGGATCAAAAGGAGCGGCTGGCCCGGGCGCTAAAGGCAGAAAAATACTTCGACGCCAACAACGCCGAAGTGTACACCATGGATATCGCGCCCTACTCCTACCAGCAGGAGATCCTGGACAAGCTGGAGGCGGAGCGCGCCGTCCGGGGCTACACCCGCAACCTGGTGGTGGCCGCCACCGGCACGGGCAAGACGGTGATCTCCGCGCTGGACTACAAGCGTTTTTGCAAACAGCACTCCGGCAAGCCCTGCCGGTTACTCTTTGTTGCTCACCGGGAGGAGATCCTGCGGCAGAGCCTGTATACCTTCCGGGCGATTTTGAAGGACGCTAACTTCGGTGAGCTGTTTGTGGGCAGCTACCGGCCGGAGAGCATTGACCATCTATTTCTGTCCATTCAGACCTTCAACTCCCAGGATTTTTCCGCTAAGACCGCCCCGGATTTCTACGACTACATCGTGGTGGACGAGTTCCACCATGCGGCAGCGCCCACCTACCAGAAGCTGCTGTCCTACTACCAACCCCAGATCCTGCTGGGCCTGACCGCTACCCCGGAGCGTATGGACGGCAAGAGCGTGCTGCCCTACTTCAATAACCGGATCGCCGCCGAGATCCGTCTGCCGGAGGCCATCGACCGCAAGCTGCTGTGCCCCTTTCAGTATTTCGGCGTCACCGATACGGTGGATCTGAACACCCTGAAATGGACTGCTGGCGGTTACGATAAGGGGGAGCTTTCCAATCTTTACACCTTCAGCGGCGCCGTGGCAAACCGCCGCGCCGACCTGGTGGTGTCCTCCCTTCTCAAGTATGTGACCGATATCGACGAGGTCAAGGGCCTGGGCTTCTGTGTGTCCATTGAGCATGCGGAGTTTATGTGCCGCTATTTCAACGGCCACGGAATTCCCTCCATCTTCTTGACCGGAAAATCCTCCGACGAGGAGAGAAAAACGGCCAAAGGGCGGTTGGTGAGCGGTGAGGTTCGCTTTATCTTCGTGGTAGACATCTACAACGAGGGTGTGGACATCCCGGAGGTCAATACCGTGCTGTTTCTGCGGCCCACCGAGTCCCTGACCATCTTCCTCCAGCAGCTGGGCCGTGGCCTGCGGCTGGCAGAGGATAAGGAATGCCTGACCGTACTGGACTTTATCGGCCAGGCCAACAAGCGGTACAACTTCGAGGACAAGTTTGCCGCCCTGCTGAGCAATACCACCCGCAGTGTGACCCGTGAAATCAAGGATGGATTTGTTTCGGCACCAAAGGGCTGCTACATACAGCTGGAGAAGAAGGCCGCCAAGTATATTCTGGAGAACATCCGTGCCTCTTACGGCAATACCGCCGGGCTGGTGTCCCGTGTGGCCAGCTTTGCAGAGGACAGCGGCTTGGAATTGACCCTGGCAAACTTTTTGGAGTATTATCACCTGGACCCCAGGGCGATTTACAGGTTCTCTTCCTTCTCCCGCATCTGCGCCCGAGCGGATGTGATGGAGGATTTCAGCGAACCGATGGAGGAAACATTGACAAAAGCCTTCGGCCGGTTGGCTGTTGTGGACTCCCGGCGGTGGATACGCTTTATGCTGGACCTGCTGCCCCGTCTGGACGATGTGGACTTCGCGGCGCTGAGCGATCTGGAGCAGCAGATGCTCCAGATGTTCTATGTGACCGTTTGGGGCAAGGCGGCTGAGAGTTGGGTATCCGATGAGGTGCTGGACAACCTGTATGCTCTCTCGGACAGTCCGGTGTTGCTGGGTGAACTTCTGGCCCTGCTCCGCTACCGGTATGAACAGATCAATTTCATCGACGAGCCGGTGGACGTGGGCTTTGACTGCCCGCTGGACCTCCACTGCACCTATACCCGGGACCAACTGCTGGTGGCGCTGGACTTCTTGAAACCGGCCACAGTGCGTGAGGGCGTGAAGTGGCTGCCGGAGAAGCAGCTGGACGTGTTCTTTGTGACGCTGAATAAGGCGGATAAGGACTACTCGCCCACCACCATGTATCACGATTACTCTATCAACGAAAAACTGTTCCATTGGCAGAGCCAGAGCACCACGGCGGCAGACTCGCCCACTGGGCAGCGGTATATCCATCACCGGGAGCGGGGGAGCAAAGTGCTGCTGTTTGTCCGGGAGTTTAAGACCGACCGGATCACAGGAGGTGCAGCGGCCTACACCTTCCTGGGTGTGGCCGACTATGTGAAGCACGAGGGGAGCAGGCCCATGAATATCACCTGGAAGCTGGAACGGCCGATTCCGGCGAAGTTTTTGAAAAAGACCAATAAGCTCGTGGTGGGGTAAGAGAGGGATTATGATGGATAAAATTGCGTTTCAGTTTGAAAATGAGTTGAAAGATAAAATGCTGCGGGCAAAAAAGGAGTGCCGATATAATCCAACTCGTTTTAACCAGATGCTTTCGCAACATGGAGGTGTAGAAACAGCTAAGCGCCTCATCGGAAGCGGGATAGCATCTGGAAATCCATCCGATGGATATACAACCTTGTATCTCTGCGGGCGCTTGGATTTAACTATGGAACATTCCGTGTGTAAGCCAGAATATCAGAGCTTATTTACAACAGAAGAGATCAACTACTGCAAGCGGCTTTTGGAGGCAAAATAATGATGCAAACGGCAACGGAAGTAGTCGCAGCCCTCATTTGGGATCAGGACAAGTTTATGATCTGCCAACGCCCGGCCCACAAAGCCAGAGGGATGTTGTGGGAGTTTGTGGGCGGCAAGGTGGAGCCAGGAGAAACCAAGGAGCAGGCGCTTATCCGGGAATGTCAGGAGGAGTTGGCAGTCACGCTGAATGTGGGCGAGGTGTTCATGGACGTGATTCATGAATACCCCGATCTGACGGTCCATCTGACGCTATTTCATGCTGTCATCCGGGAGGGCACCCCCCAGAAACTGGAGCATAATGACATCCGTTGGATTACGGTGGATGAGATTGATCAGTATGGGTTTTGCCCTGCGGATGTGGAGATCTTGAGGAGGCTAAAGGATGCCTACTAAAACCTATCACAAACTGGTGCGCGATCGCATCCCTGAGATTATCGAAGCCGATGGGAAGACCTGCGTCTGCGAAACGCTTTCTGACGAGGACTACATAACTCTCCTGGACCAGAAGCTGAACGAAGAACTGGTGGAATACCAGGAGAGCAAATCCCTGGAGGAACTGGCCGACCTACTGGAGGTCATGCAGGCTGTCGTGAAGGCCCGCGGTTGGACACTGGAAGAACTGGAGCAGGCGCGGGCAGCCAAGGCTGCTAAACGAGGTGGATTCGAAAAGAAAATTCTGCTGAAAGAAGTACAGGAAAAGGAGCCTTCTGATGGATAGAAAAGATGATTTGATGGCCAGAACCATGGTGGAAAATTTGAGCATCGGCATCGATCCCCTCACAGGCAGAGCGCTTCCGCCGTCAGATTGCTGTGCCAATGAGGTGGTTCAGGAGGCACTAAAGGCGGTATTGGAGCATTGCTCGCTGGAATCTTATGCCTCTATTCTGGAGCGACAAAGAAAAGAAAAAGAGATGGCTCAGGAGAAGAAAAGAGAGCGCCGAAAAATGCAATACCCCAACACAGGGAAAGCATGGTCCAAGGAGGAAAGCGAGAAACTCTACGACCTGTACTTCCGGAGAAAGAATAACATCTGGCAAATCGCAAACATATTGAAAAGGACGCCCGGAAGTGTCTCATCCTATCTGAAGAAATCTGGATATTGATTGCGAGGTGACCTTTATGCCAACCTACCGCTCCGCCTCCGGCAGCAGTGCCGAGGATTTGTTCATCGAACTGTTCTCCGACACCTTCGGCGCTGAGAAGGCCGGCTATCTCTACTCCCAATACCCCTTCTCCGACATCTACCAGAACAGCCGGTTTGCCGACTTTCTGATTGAAAACGGCGGGCGGAAGGTGGCTATCGAGATCGATGACGAGGCATCCCACAATCCCAAGCTGATCTCCCAGAACAAGTTCTATGATGACCTGCTCAAACAGAACAGTATGATCTATCTGGGCTGGGATGTATACCGCTGGGCGGTACGGCAGATGCAGCAACAACCGGAAACCGTCAAGGACGAACTGCGGGTTTTCCTGGGTCAGCACCCCAGTTTTAAGGAGATCGAGGACTACCTCCCCACCCAGCGGGGCAAGTCCTTAGATGGCTCCCAGCTTGAACTGAAAGAACATCAAAAGCAGGCTTTGGCATCTCTGGAGGAAATGCGTTGCAACTTTGAAACTATCGCTTTGCTTTACCACGCCACCGGCACCGGCAAGACGGTGACCGCCGTCATGGATGCCAAACGGTTCGGCAAACGCACGCTGTTCCTGGCCCACACGGTAGAACTGGTGGATCAGGCCACCAAGACCTTCCGGGAGCTGTGGCCCCGGGCCACGGTGGGCCGCTATGTGGAGAACATGAAGCAGGGCAATGCCTTTGTGGTCTGCGGCAGCATCCAGAGCGTAGCTCTAAATCTGGAGCGGTTCAAGTCGGATGATTTTGGCTATATCATCGTAGACGAGGCTCACCACGCCTCCGCCGATACATACCAGAAAGTCTTGTCCTACTTCACGCCGGAATTCACCCTGGGCCTGACCGCCACGCCGGAGCGTGCCGATGACAAAAATATCCTGGATATTTTCAAAAATACCGCCCACAAGCTGGACATCCAGACCGCCGTGGAGATTGGCGAACTGGTGCCGGTGCGGTGCATCCGCATCCATACCAACATCGATCTGACCAAGGTGCGGTTCAACAGCGTCCAGTACAACATCCGGGATCTGGAGAGCAAGATCTACGTGCCGGAACGAAACCAGCTCATCGTGGACACCTGGCTTCAGTATGTGAAGGACAAACGGACGGTCATCTTCTGCGCCTCCGTCAAGCACGCCCAGGAGATCGCCGGGCGGCTCCACGACGCCGGTGTGGCCGTTGAGTCCGTGTCCGGAGAGATCAAAGCCAGTGACCGCCGGGAGGTGCTGGCCCGGTTTGAACAGGGCGTGACCAAGGTGCTGTGCGCCTGCGACCTGCTCAACGAGGGCTGGGACTGTCCAGCCACGGAAGTTCTGTTTATGGCCCGCCCCACCATGTCCAAGGTGCTCTACACCCAGCAGCTGGGCCGCGGCATGCGGCTGTCCCCCGGTAAGGAGAGCCTGATGGTGTTTGACTTCGTGGACAACGCCAGCCAGTACAATATGCCTTATTCCATGCACCGGCTGTTCCGGCTGAAAGAGTACAAGCCCGGTGCCCTGGTTTTGGGTACAAAGCAGCAGAAAACCACCGAACAGGGGCTTTATGACAAGGGTGACCGCCCGGACGCCCTCATCGACTGGCCGGTGGATGCCCTGGACTACGAGCTGGTGGATATCTTCAACTGGCAGGAGGAGGCCGCCGGGATGATCTCCCAGATGGAGTTTGTCCGCCGGGTGGACGTGCAGACGGAGACCATCGAGCGGTATGTCCGGGACGGCCTGCTGGTGCCCGATCTGGTGGTGCCCATGAGCGAGCATCGGACGTTCAAATATTTCAAAGAGGAAACGCTCCAGAAGTATGCGGAGCAGTATGGCTGGACACTGATCGATGACTCCAACCGCAAGGACCTGTTTTTGGATATGGTGCGGCAGATGGACATGAGCTACTCCTACAAACCGATTTTGCTCAAAGCCGTCCTGCTGTTTGCTGATGACAAAGGGCGAGTAAAACTCAGTGATATCGTCACCTATTTCCGGGAGTTCTACGAGGCTCGCCAGGCGGCAGGGCTGGTGGTGGAAAAGGCCAACAGCATCTACGCCAAGGGTAGTTATACCGACGCTCAGGCCCAGCGGAATATCCTGTCTAACCCCTTCAAGCGGTTTGAGGACATGCAGATGCTCCACCACACCAAGACACTGGGCGTGATCCAGGTGGATGAGTCTGTCTGGAAGAAGCTGAACCGAGAGGAGAAGCAGGAGATCGAGCGGACCTGTGATGAAAAGCTGGAGCAGTATTATGGCCGGTTCCAGGCGGCGCGAACGGAGGATGCCATCAAATGAATCAAGCAACATTACAGAAACTGAAGAACGCCTCAGAACTGTCACCTGATGAGCACGATGGCAGCTACGAACTGGTGCGCACGATCGTGTCCGCCTATCGTGATGTGGATGAGGCTGTACTGGACTACCACGATCTGAATGCCGTTTATCTCATGTGCATCGGAACATGGCGGCACAGCTATGACAAAAAGCATGAGGCGGTTCATGCGGCGCACTTGCCCGAGGTGCGCAAACGAGAACTGGATCACCTGATTGATGAGCTGAAAAGGCGGGTGGAAGCTGGGGTATACGAGCACCAAGAAAAAGCCGTTTCCGGCACAGGCCATATGGGACTGTTTGGTACCGGATTCTACTCATTTCAGAACAAAACAGATGTGAAATCGGTGTGTGCTTTTATTCGGATGTGCGTGGATCTCCTGGACATGACGGACGATGAGGAGATGTACCAGCGTGCCGCATCGGTGCTGACAAAATCGTTCCGTGGGATGCAGGCTGCCGCAGCATCTGTCGTGCTCCACTGCTTAAAGCCGTGTACCTTCCCTGTCATCAACAGCAATGTGGGCAGTGAGGATATTTTTGAGGCCCTGGGGATACAGCTGGATGCCCGTGGCAAGTTGGAGACCTACATTGAAAATTGCCGGAAAATCAAGATCTTCCGGGATGCGAACTTTTCTTTCAAAAATTATCGAATTTTGGACATGGCGGCGTGGGAGTTGTCTGCTGATCCCATTCATCGCGTTATTAGCCAATACAAGGATTCCTTTGCCACCTGGTTTCAGGAAGAAGCTTATAAATGGCGGGCCGTTCAATGCTTCCAGGAACATTGGAAGCCGGAAAGGTCAGATTTCGCCGAAATGCTGAAGGAATCCTTGGCCCAAGCAGGAAATCTGATGGACACCAACTACTCGTTTCCCTGTAAGATGATTACATTCTTTGCAGAAAAGGAGCCGGATACGGTTCGCTCCATGTTTGAGCAGCTTCTGGCTCCCGGAGCGGATATTGTCGAGCAGATCCAAAACTTTAAGCAGAGTGCAGATATCCTGTTAGCCAAGTATCAGTTCAAAGAGAGCATGAAGCAGCATTATCAGAAGGAGCGCACTATCTGTACCTATCTGTTTTTTGCGCAGCCAGGCCGGTATTTTCTTTATCAATACGGTAAGCTCAAGGCTTTTCTGGAAGAGACAGGCTTAAGCACTACCTGTAAAATGGGAGACACCCAGAATGTGCTTGCCTACCAGGAGGTAGCCAACCAAGTTCTTACTTGTGTCCAGCAGGACAAAGAGCTGCTGAATATGTTCGAGGAAAAGCGAGCAGAGTTGGGGAGCGCATATTATCCGGATGATGAACATCACCTGTTAGCCGATGATATCATCTACTTTGGAAGTCAGCTGCATAAAAGTGATTACTGGCCCTCTTTGGCGGAGTACGACCCAGAAATCAGCGCAGAACAGTGGTTAGGTCTTCTTGCTGACAGAACGATCTGCACGGTGGAAAATTTGAAAATCCTAAAGACCATCCAACAGTTGGGTGGAGAGGCAACCTGTAAACAGCTGAGTCTGAAATTAGGGGATACTTCTGCCCATTATAATGGCAGCATGGTTCAGCTTGCCCGAAGAGTGCAAGAAAAAACGAGCTGTCCCCTGGTTCAGAATGAAAACAACGATCAGAAATGGTGGCCGATTCTGTTCGTGGGCCGCACAGCTCTCCAGGATCAGCCTGGTACATACTCCTGGAAACTTCGTGATGAATTGGCAGATGCACTGAAACGTCTACCGCAGAAAGAGGTGAGCAATCCGATGCCTTTTGCAAAGAATACAATCCTTTATGGCCCTCCCGGGACGGGAAAGACCTATCAGACTGCCAACTATGCGGTGGCGATCATAGAGGGAAAATCGCTGGAAGAAGTCCAGGCTGAAAACCACGAAAAGGTCTTGGAGCGATACCGGCAGTATCGGCAGGATGGGCGGATCGAATTTACGACCTTCCACCAGTCCTTCGGCTACGAGGACTTTATCGAGGGAATCCGCCCGGTTTTTGCGGAGGATCAAGAAGAGAACTCCGGCGACATCTCCTATGAGATTGCCGATGGTGTATTCAAAAAATTCTGTGCAACAGCACAGCCTCCTGCAGTAGATCCCCACCAAAACCCCTATGGTTTCTCAGAGGCCCCAACAATCTGGAAAGTGTCTCTTGCAAGCACAGGGGACAATCCGGTTCGAGATTACTGTATGAATCACGGGTGTATTCGGATTGGATGGGATGAATATGGGGAAAGCATCACGGATGATATGGACTACCATGTGGGCGGGAAAACGGTGCTGAACGCATTTTTGTCCAGGATGCAGCCTGGAGATATTGTTCTCTCCTGCTATACTGCGCACTCCATTGATGCGATTGGTGTCGTGACTGGAGAGCCTGAGTGGCATCCAGAATTCGATCACTATAAGCGGCTACGAGCTGTGAAATGGTTGGTACAAGGTAAGAACATCGGGATCACTGAATTCCGCCTTGAAAAGAGTTTGACCCTGTCCACCGTGTATCGTCTCAATACCACGGTTCCGACTGTGATAGATGTTCTGAATAAGAATGGATTTTCGGGCTCGGCCTCGGTGAAGGGTACCAAAGGCCCATATGTATTTATCATCGATGAAATCAACCGCGGCAATATCTCGAAAATTTTTGGCGAGCTCATTACCCTGATTGAGCCGCCCAAGCGCCTGGGGCAGAGGGAAGAATTGCAGGCAAAGCTGCCCTATTCCCATGAAGAGTTTGGAATTCCGGATAATGTCTATCTATTGGGCACCATGAATACGGCAGACCGTTCCATCGCTCTGCTGGATACTGCCCTTCGGCGCCGATTCAGTTTCGTGGAAATGATGCCGGACAGCGGCGTACTGGATGGTGTAGAGGTCGAAGGCATTTCCATCAGTGGCCTGCTCACCACATTGAACCGCCGGATCGAGGTGCTGTTTGACCGGGAGCATACACTGGGACATGCTTTCTTTACCCCCCTGCGGCAATCCCCGTCTATTCAGACCTTGGGGGAGATCTTCCGGGATAAAGTTGTTCCGCTTCTTCAGGAGTATTTCTATGACGACTATGAGAAGATCTGTCTGGTATTGGGGGACAGGAAGCGTCCGGAACAGCAGCAATTTTTCAAGGTGGAACCCGTGGATTTGCAAAGCCTGTTCGGGGTGGAACCTGAGTTTGAAGTAAATCCCACATATCGTATCAATCCGGCTGCTTTCTTTGATGTGGAAGTATACCGGAATCTCTGACCGGCGCATTCCATTGGGAGGTGAGCTCCATTGAGACAATATACCATTCGGGAATATATGGGGTTTACCCGGAACGGTCCACTGCGGGCAGGCATGATTTCTCTGCCGGAGCACGCCTTTGATCAGCTGGAGCAGTTTATTCTCTCCAACCGGGAGGAACATTCCGGCACCCAGCCGCTGGAATTGATGAGCCTGAGCGCAAAACCCAGCGTGGGTAAAGTGATCACCGCCAAAAACTATGTGGGGGTTATTACCACCAGAGACGGAACAGAGATCGAGATCCTGCCCAAACTGACGCTGGAGGGAGACGACAGCGACCAGGCTGTCCGCAAAGTGTTTCTCACTATGCTGCGAACGGTTCAGGAGGCTCCGTTCAAGACATTTCGTACCGCCCACCTGAATACTTCCCGTATGCGCCTGCTGGATCTGTTCGTGCGCATGTTTTTGGACGAGGCCCACCGGCTGATTCAACGCGGTTTAAAATCGGATTATACGCTAACACAGGAAAATGAAACCTGCGTCCGTGGGAAAATCGTATTCTCGGAGCATATCCGAAAAAATCTGCTGCACCGGGAGCGAATCTTCGTGGAGTACGATGTGTTCAGCGTAGACTGCCCGGAAAACCGGCTGGTCAAGTCAACCGCCGCCTATCTACAGCGGTATGCCACAGACCTGCAAAACCGCAAGGATCTTCGAATTGTGTTATCTGTCATGGATCAAGTTCCGGTGTCCAAGCATGTGGAGCAGGACTTCCTGCGCTGCGGTCAGTCCCGCTCCATGGCGGACTACCGGCGACTGCTGGAGCTGTGCCGGGTATTTTTGCAGGGAAAGAGCTTTACCGCCTTTTCTGGCGGCGAAGCCGCGCTGGCGCTCCTCTTTCCTATGGAGCGTGTGTTTGAAAGCTATGTGGCAGCGGTGCTACGGCGGAATTTGGACTCCAGGCAATATCGTGTGCATGTGCAGGCAAAGGGCAAGTACCTCTTCGAACTACCCCGGAAGCAGTTTGCCCTGCGGCCAGACTTGGTCATTGAAGATTTGAACTGCGGCGAGCGGACTGTATTGGATACCAAGTGGAAACTTCTATCCCCCCAGTGGCACAACTATGGTATCTCACAGTCCGATATGTACCAGATGTACGCATATCAAAAAGAATATGCGGCACAACAGACAGTGTTGCTTTATCCAAATTGTGAAGCAATGGCAGGTCAGCAAGTCCCTCTCTGCTATTCCTCGCCCAGCGGGAATTTGGTCAAGGTGCAGACCTTGCATTTGGATTCTCCAATTGCCATGGCCGAAGCTGTAAAACAGTTGCTGGATCTATGATAGCGATACCACACAGAGGGGATGAGATACAAGATGATGGTAATCTGCTTTGGCGACTCTAACACCTACGGCTATGACCCCCGGGGCTATTTCGGCGGGCGTTATGATGTGGACTGCCGGTGGGTGGATATTCTGGCCGTGGAGAACGGATGGACGATCTTCAACATGGGGCAGAACGGCCGGGAGATTCCAGCCACTGTCCCAGCCTTCCCTGCTGACACCGATCTGCTGATCGTCATGCTTGGGACCAACGACCTGCTCCAGGGGCGAAGCCCGGAGCAGGCTGCCGAGCGGCTGGAGAGGTTTCTCTCCGGCATTTCCCTGAACAGCAACAAGATTCTGCTGATTGCACCGCCGCCAATGGCTATGGGCGAGTGGGTGCCCAGCCCGCAGCTCATTGAGGACTCCCGCACCTTCGCACAGCTCTGCCAGGCCCTGGCGGAGAGACTGGGCATCCGCTTTGCCGACGCCGGGAAATGGGACATCCCCCTGGCCTATGACGGCGTACACTTTACGGAGCAGGGCCACAAAGCCTTCGCTGCCGGACTTTTGGAGGAACTTAAATGAAACGAATCATTCCTTTCCTGCTTGCCCTTTTCCTGCTGACCGGATGTGGCGGGACTGCCGCGGGCGATGCCTACCAGCAGATCACCCAGGAAGAGGCCAAAGAGATGATGGATACCCAGGAGGTCACCATTCTGGATGTGCGCGAGCAGGATGAGTACGACAGCGGCCACATCCCCGGCGCTGTGCTGCTGCCGGTAGGCACCATAGACGAAACGACCGCCGCCGAGGTGATCCCCGAGAAGGATTCCACGGTGCTGGTCTACTGCCGCAGCGGAAACCGCAGCAAGACCGCCTCCTCCACGCTGGCCGAACTGGGCTACACCAACATCTACGAATTCGGCGGCATCAACACCTGGCCCTATGAAACAGAGTCGTAAGGCAGGCAGAAGCCGCAAGCGGCACAAAATATGCGCCGCCTAAACAAGGAATACGGGACTGGCAGGTTCCGCAGCTTATGGAGACAGATGTGACCTCCGCGGGGCAATAAAGTAGTAGCTATTTCCCTCTTTCTGTGGTATTGTTCGGTTGCCGAAGGGAGGCGACGATATGCAGAAAGGAAACGGCGGCACCGTAGGCCGGTGGTGCGACCGCTGGTTCTGCGAGAACCAGGGCAGATGGAGCGACAGCACCGTGGGCGGATACCGCAACCTGATCTACCGCCACATTCTCCCCGGAATCGGAAGCATTCCGCTGGCGGAGCTGTCGGAAGATGCCGTCACCGGCTTCTATGACAGCCTGCGGAGCCAGGGGCTCAGCGCCAGAAGCGTCTGGTGCGTCCACCTGCTCCTGCGGCGCTGTATGGACCAAGCGGCCCGTGACCAACTTATCCCCTATAACCCGGTGCGGCTCTGCCGGGAACCGCAGGCGGAGGAATATAAAACGGCCCCCTTGCGCCTGGGGCAGCTCCAGCGATATCTGAACGCGGCGGAACAGCTTGGCGTGCTTCCGCTCATCTACACAGGACTCTCCAGCGGCCTGCGGCAATGTGAACTCATCACCTTGTCGTGGGCCGATTTTCATATCCGCTGCCGGTATATCCTCAAGGGCCAGCGTTTGCTGGCCCTCAACCGCAAGGCGGAGCATCTTCTGGAAGGTATACCGGAAACCGGGCGCTATGTGTTCCTCAACCCAAAGACCGGAGCGCCGTATCAGCTCCACGAGTTCTATTACCTCCACAAGCGGATACTCAAACAGGCGGGGCTTCCATGGGTGGCCTTCCGGAATCTGCAGCGCCAATGCATGGAGGTGGGGATATGATACTGAAAGAGTATATCCTCCACTGGCAGGAGGTCTACGACAAGAACCAGAGCCGCCCGACCACCTACGCCGCCCACGGGTATCTCTTCAAGAACCACATCCTCCCCAGGCTGGGTGAGATCCCGCTGGAGGAGCTGACCGTGGAGCAAGTGGGCGATTTTCTGGATGAGCGGAGGCGCTTTGGCGGCCACCGTCCGGAAAGCCCCGAATACCCAGGGTTGGGCGAACACACCATGCGGCATATCCACCGTTTGCTCCAGCAGTGCCTGGATCAAGCCATCCGGGACGGCCTGATAACGGACAATCCCGCCCGGTCGTTCCGCTATCCAAAGCCCAAGAAGGTCAGTGCCAATGTGCTGACGCCAACAGAGGTGGAGGACTATCTGGACGCGGCCCAGCGGCTGGGCTACCTCCCCATGTTCCTGCTGGCGCTGACGGCGGGGCTCCGGCAAGGAGAGTTGATCGCACTGAAATGGAGCGACTTGGATGTTAAGATGCGGACGCTGACCATCTCGGAGAGCCGGTCGGTGGAGTGGCGGGAACTGGTGGAGTACAAAGGCACCACCAGAACTGTCGGCCTGACCCAAGAAGTTGTAGAGCTCCTGCGCACGGAACACGCCAGGCACCCCAGCAGTCCGCTTATGTTCATGCACCCGGCCACACAGAGGCCCTACTCGCCCCAGATGGTGCGCCGGATGCACAATGAGATCATCAAGGAGGCCGGGCTGGACCACATCCGCTTTGCGGATCTCCGGCATACCTGCGCCGTCCTCGCCCTGCAAAATGGGATGGACACCAAAGAGGTATCGCAGATGCTGGGGCATTTCCGCACTTCCATGACGCGGCAGAACTACGCCCCCTACCTGACAAACCCCGCCGCCAAAAGCGAAAACAACTTCAACGAAGCATCTCAGGAGGAACTGCGGCAAGCGGCAGATATTCTGGATAATCTCCTGAAATTTTGATGGCTATTGTGCGGAAAGTGTGGTATATGTTTGGGTCGCAAGGAGATGATGACGATGGAAAATAAACTGCTCAAAGAGCTGTATGATCACTTTTATACCCGCCCCGAACTGGACGAACAGGAGAACGAAGTGGAGGAGTGTCACAAAGCGTTGATCGCGGCTTTGGAAAAACCGGAGCGCAAGCTGGTGCTGCGGATCATCGACGCCCAGGACTCCATCAGAGAACAGACCTCCCTCGACAGCTTTATCGCCGGCTTTGAGCTGGCGTGGAGGCTTTCAGCGGAAGTACATAACGACGAAAACGAGCGCTCAGTCTCCTGTCGAACCAGGAGAGCGGGCGCTCGTTTTATAGAGGAACCGGAACAGTAGGAGCGGCCTGGGCAGCCCTCGAAAGGGTGCCCATGCATTCTGCTTGCAGACTCGGATTTTAACGCTCCCACACAAGAACTGCGTCCGCTATGGCCTGCTCGAATTCAGTCTGAGCAAGACCGGGGAGCTCCAGATAATCTCACACCAGATAGTAGACTGCATCCACCTCCCGGCTGACCTGATAGGTGGCTGTCTCAAAGTCAGTCAGCAGCCCGTTGCCGATGCACAGATGCCCCTCCCGGTCCGGCATCACATCCGAGCGAAGGGTGTGGTCAAAGTAGAGGAACACCGCAGTCCGTCCACCTACTTCCCGGCTGAAGCCATGGAAAGAATCGTAGCTCCCTCCGTGATAGTACAGGTCGATCACCTCGTCCACCGCAAGCTCTGCTGTCACCAGGCCGTCCGTATAGGCTACCGCCTGCGGAACATCGGCCGCACCCGCCAGAACGATGGAGAAGATCAGCATGACCGCCACAGCAAGCAGTACCGCCCGCCGGCGCTTGTGGGAGAACTTCTTCTTCATCCCCCGCAAAACACGGGCTTCCGTTTCCGACTCATGGGAGAGCGTGAGGGCGGGTGACTCCGCCTTCATTTCAGCCAAACAGGCGCGGCACCCCTCACACTGCGTCACATGGGCCTCGATCTCCTGCCTGCTGGCCTCACTGCATAGTCCGTCACAGTACAGGGGCAGCAGATCACGGATAATTTCACATTTCACAATAATCCCTCCTTGATTTTCTGCTTTGCGCGATAGTAAGTCACTCTGGCCCAGGTTTCAGATTTGCCGAATAACTCCCCGATCTGCCCATAGGGCAGCTCCGCAAAGACCCGCAGAGTAAACACCTCCCGGTATGGCTCCGGCAGAGCGTGGAGCCGCTGATGGATCTGGTGGGCGCTTTCCTGGCTGAGCAGCTCCTCTTCTACATTCTGTGGGGAAGGCATCTGCTCCAGGGTTTCGTCTCCGGTTTGGTGCTTTGCCTTTCGCAAGTAGGAGAGCCAACAATTCTTTCCGATTTGGCATAGCCATACAGACAACCGGCATTTCCCCTGAAAGGAGGCGCTGTGTTCAATGGCACGGCAGAATGTCTCCTGGGCCAGCTCCTCCGCCAGCGCCTGGTTCCCACAGAGTCCGGTCAGATAGCGGTACACCATGGGGAACTTGCTCCTTGTACAGTTGGTCAAAATCCATCCACACCACCTCGCTTTCTGCCTATATGACGCACATCGGGGTGCGTTGTTACAGAATTGGCTCTGACTTTTTGCTTGTCTTGAAAGAACAATTTTATTGCTCGTTTTTTAAAAGTAAGCGATGAAACAAGCAGCCCCGCCATTGAGAATTGCGCGGATTGCAAGTTTATTCTGGAATAATAAAAATATGAAACAAGACCGAAGACTGATTCAGAATAAAGAGGTGATTGGTCTTGCTTTTATTTTTTGGCTGTATCACACAATGATTGATAATTTTGTGACTATGATAATTATGCTTTTATATATTTTTCGGTAAATCCCGAGTACCAAAATCAAGAATAAAAAATTCACACACAGAAGTCATAAAAATGTGCGTGAAATTATTGATTAATTTGATTTGAATGTTATAATAAAATATAAGCACAAAGGTGAATTGAGTGTGTGTGGTTTTTAATGAAAAAGTTGGTGAATACTTGGATAAGAAAATACTTTCAAAACAGATAATTATAGAAAAGGGCGGTATTGCAAAAACATCAGATTTTGTTACTGCTGGAATACCCGCTGTTGATGTTGTAAATCTTTGCAATACCGGATACCTTGAACGCATTCGACACGGATACTATCAACTTGCCGATGGGGACACATCTTCTGATGAGCAACTCCTCGCAACACTAATCCCAAAGGCAATTATTTGTGTCGAATCGGCCCTTTTTCATTATGGCTATAGTGACTTTGCACCTCGGAAATGGTCTATTGCTGTTCCCAGATCCATGTCCCGAACAAAACTGGATATAGATGCACTAACATTGCAGACTTACTATGTACAGCCAGAGATATATGAACTGGGCAAAACAACTTCTGATTTTAACGGTACCATACTTCCTATATATGATCGAGAGCGTACAATTTGCGATTGCTTCAAATATCGTTCAAGACTGGATAATGAAATCTTCAATAAGGCATTGAATGCCTATGCCAATGATCCGCAAAAAGATCTGAGGAACCTTTCTGGATACGCAAAAAAGCTAAGAGTACACAAAAAGGTTACTGAACTGATGGAGGTGCTGCTGAATGGCTGACACTGCTGCGTCTGTGCTGGCACGGTTAAAGAATAAAGGCAAGGAAACCGGGAGAAGCTATCAGCTTTGTCTACAGCTTTTCTGCCAGGAAGAATTTCTCCGTCGATTGGAGAAGTCCCGATATGCAGAAAACCTCGTTCTGAAAGGTGGGCTGTTTATCTACTCCATTACCGGCTTTGACAGCCGTGTGACCGTGGATGTGGATTTTTTACTCAGGAAAGTTCCCAATACCCCAGAAAAACTAAAAAAAGTTCTGGAAGAGATCATTGCTACATCCACTGGTAATGATTTTGTCACATTTGAAATTACAAATATTGCGCCCATTGCTGTAGCAAAAAAATATGCTGGTATCGGCGCTTCCTTAGTCGCAAGGATTAAGAATACCAAAACCCCATTCAGCATCGATTTTGGTGTGGGAGATGTTATTGTGCCAAATGAGGAAAAGCGCAGGATTCCGACTCAGTTGGAGGATTTTGCAGCTCCTATGGTTAACACATATTCTCTTGAAACAACTATTGCTGAAAAAATAGATGCCATTCTTAATTTGATGGAGTTTTCCAGCCGAATGAAGGATTACTATGATATTTACTATCTTGCCAATAAATTTGACTTCGATGGTGTAGTCTTAACCGAAGCGATGAAAAAAACCTTCGAAAATCGTGGGCATGTATTCACCGTCGAGCAATTTGAGCAAGTGATGATTTTCGATCATGACGAAGCTATGCAGAAAAAGTGGAAAGCATTTTGTCGGAAAATTGATACGAAGACTGATAGCTATAGTACTGTTCTGCATACAATCAGAGCTTTCTTGACCAAACCAATTGCAGCAGTAGTTAATAAGGATACTTTGAATCAAGAATGGATTGCGACCACAAATGAATGGCAGCAAAGGGGGTAGTATGATGGCTAAGATAATGGAGATTATTGCAAAGGAAACTAAGGGAAAGAGCTACCATACATACAAATATAGTTACGATTCTATTGGTTTGCCTTCCATAGACTATGATGATGACCCCAATAAAATAATGAAGTGGAAAGATTCTGCCGAAACTGGATCTCCGAAGAGACCTATTGATTTAAAACCGTTAGCTGATCAACTACAAGAGATAGGAGAACCCCCTCTTCTTAAATATTTCCTTGATGGTTCACGCCACGTTTTCAAGGTCGATGATATCGCTTACAACAAGCAAGTTTTCCCGGTTGTTGCAGGCCAAATTGGCATTGGATGTTGTAAGCGTGAAAATAAACGTATGTACAAGGAACGATTTTATCGAGAACTTGTGTTAGCACTCCCTGATAAAGCGAATGCAGACGGATGGAATGACACAGCGTACTTTGCATCAAAGGTTGCAAAAATCAATGAAAGCGAGGAACTGAAACGGTTAGGATTGAGGTTTTCTGCAATTCTTCCGTATTCGACTGCCAAAGCAGGAACTGTTGATTCTAAACTCGATACTTTAGCGGTTGCAGCAGTGCAGGACTATATGGTCGAGGCAGAAAAACGGATGGTTGCTGAATTAGTTAAAGATAAGCGTCTTGGGCAGGATGCCTATTTATTGAAAGATGGGTCTCTTGAATATAAGGTTATGAAAACAGGCAGAGAAGACCTTCGGACTTTGCAGAAAATTAAACACAATTATAGTTGGGTAATTGGTGTTTCAAAATCCTTTAATCCAGAGAGCTGTCTCGACCATACTGGGAAGCCAAATTCAAACTATATTGCCGATTTACCTGTTTATCATAGGACTCCCGTTGCGAGATATGAGAACCGAGAGTTTTTAGGTGATGTTCAATTCGGCGTTTGGTACATCCGCCTGCGTGATAAAAAGAGAACACAGACGCCTTTTGATGGGGTTGTAAAAGTTGAAAAAATAATGATGGATGAGGAAGTTGATACTGGGATCGATAGCGATATCGTCGACTTAATTTCCGCCAATATCATCAATGAGCGAAATCCAACATGCTATGGAACAGATCGTAGATGGGCAAACCATTTGTATCCTGTATTTTTGACAGAATCCTACGTCAAAAGCAAATATATCAGTACAGAGATGTTTCTACACCTTTTTTAAGGAGGAAAAAGTGTATGGGAAATAATGTTATAGGTCGTGTGCTGGCTACAGAAAAAAGACCGACAACCATTGATGATTTTACATTTTGGACTGACCCGCAGCTTATTTTGAATCCCTTTGATATTGTTAAGGTGCAGCATGTCAACAATTCATATTCTTATGGTGTGATTGAAGATATAGCCCATATTACGGATGCTGCCAGCTTTTTAACAAATTTTATTTCCAGCGATTTTGGCGATGTCAATGCAGAAGAAAACACACTTCGTGTTGGAATGAACTACGTCACAGCCAAGGTGGTGTGTAACACAAATAATATTTATATTCCTTTGCAGAGTAATGCAAAGGTAATGCTGGCAACCGCCGAAGAAATCAACTATGCTCTTGGTTTGAATGATATTCGCAATCCTCTGGTGTGCGGGTATCTTGAAATGTATGAGGGAACCAAAGACTGCGAGAAGGTAACACTTC
Source organism: Clostridiales bacterium (assembly GCA_018374635.1). GTDB lineage: Bacteria > Bacillota > Clostridia > Oscillospirales > Oscillospiraceae > Pseudoflavonifractor_A. The sequence goes on along the minus strand of JAHAEW010000018.1, from coordinate 17,461 downwards.
CTGTTAATCTAAATTCCAAATTCATTATCGGCCCGGAAGGAGCTCATCTTAACATTTCTGGTATCTCTGGCCTTGCGTCCAAAACTTCTTATGCTATGTTTTTGCTTAAAGCAATTCAAGATAGTTATATGAAGAAAGATCCAAAGAATGAAGATGAAGACAGCGTAGCCTTTGTCCTGTTCAATGTTAAAGGAAAGGACTTACTTGCCATTGATCAAATCAATGACTTTGCGGACGAACGAAATCCAGAAGCCGCCAGAAAAGATACTTTTGCGAAGTACGAAAAATTAGGGTTGGCTCCGGAACCGTTTAAGAATGTTCACTATTATTATCCGTACTCCATTCCGAAAACACGGCATTGGAATACATATATGACACCGGACGAAGTTGAAGATAATATCAAGAAGAAAAAGGCAAAGAAATTCAAATACATCTATCAGTATGATAAAGATAACCTCGACCTGATGTTTGCAAACATTGATGACTCTACGCAGACAATGGAAGCCATTATTAGTTACATTATGTCCGGGCAAGGTGATTTCAATCAGGTGAGCGACTGGCAGGGGTTTCTTGAGGCGATAAAAAAGAAGTGCTCCACTGAGAATGCCGGAAAAGACAAAGAAATCCCAGTTGCGAGTTGGCGCAAATTTTACCGAATTATTAATAAGAGTATTACGGATAATAAGATTTTTGCAAGGGATATTCGTGAAGAAGATGGAGAAACCCGTATTGGCGATACGTTGAAATATATCAAAAAGAATGAGGTTCACGTAATTGACATTGCAAAACTGTCCGAAGATAAGCAGGCATACGTATTTGGTGATGCTATCCGAACTATTTACGATCTGCAGTTAGGACAATATGCTGGCGAAGAAGGTGTTAATCCGCCGGCGAGAATTGTTATTTTTATTGACGAGCTTAATAAATACGCATCCAAAGAAACACCGAAGAACTCTCCTATTTTACGACAGGTTCTGGATGTAGCTGAAAGAGGTCGATCTCTTGGTGTGGTATTATTTGCTGCCGAGCAATTTAGAAGTGCCATTCATGATAGAGTTACCGGCAATTGCTCAACGCATGCCTATGGTCGGACAAATTCGATTGAAGTAACAAAAAGTGACTATAAGAGTATTCCTTCTGTTTACAAGACAATGATGACCCGATTGAAACAGGGAGAATATATTATCCAGAACCCTATTTTTCGGTCTTTGCTGAATATTAAGTTCCCGAAGCCGATATATAAACAGTTCAAGTGAGGGGATCATTATGGTAACAGTAGGTAAAAATATACTTGATAACCTTACAACGGGTATGTACTCTGATTCTAAGGTTATCTTCCGTGAATATATTCAGAATGCGTGCGACCAAATTGATCTCGCCATTACGTTAGGTATTTTGTCTCCCAGTGAAGGTAGTGTGGATATTTTTACGGATACAAAGAAGCGGTACATCAGCATCAGGGATAATGCAACAGGTGTAAAAGCTGAAGATTTTGTTGGAAATGTAGGCGATATTGCAAATAGCAATAAGGAAATTGGCAAAAACAAGGGTTTTCGTGGTATTGGTCGGCTTTGTGGACTGGCATACTGTAAAACCTTGAAGTTCACCACAAGTTATCTTGGTGAAAACGTAAAATCAATTATGATCTGTGATGCACAAAAGATGCGAGCAATGCTTGTGGAAAACAAGAAGTATACCCTTGAGGAAATTTGGGATGCAATTATAACCTACTCTACCGACGAAGAAAATCCAGAAGAACATTACTTCGAAGTAGAGATGTTTGAAATCAACAAGGAAAATACAGACCTTCTTAATGAAAAGAAAGTGCGAGAATATCTCAGTTTTGTTATTCCGGCACCTTATAGGAACACATTCATTCTGCGTAGTCATATCTATGCGCATGCCCAGAAACTGGGATATAAAATTGATGAGTATTGTGTGCGAGTGAATGGATTCCAAATATTCAAGGAATATACAACTAAACTTAAGGAGCAGAGTGGAGCGGTTCTAAAAAACTATGATGAAATCTCTCGGTTGGAATTTAAAGATTTTCGCAATACGGATGGAGAATTAATTGCATGGATGTGGGTGGGACTTTCTCGATTTGAAAAACAGATACCCAAAGTAAATGCTATGAGAGGATTGCGAGTAAGAAGTTCCAACATCCAATTAGGCAATGACGATGCTCTCCAGGATTTGTTTAAAGAGAATCGTGGAAATTACTATTTTGTAGGCGAAGTTTTTGCTGTTAGCAAGAATCTGATACCTAACTCTCAGCGTGATTATTTCAATGAAAACGAAACTCGAGTGGTCTTTGAGGATTTATTGCGAGAGTACTTCTTTGATGTACTTCACAAGCTTTACTATGAAGCAAACAGAGTGAAGAATGACTATAAACGACAACAAGAATATTTGGCAAAAGTATCGGAGTACAAAAAGAAAGAAGAGGAGCAGGGATTTATCAACGAAGAAGAACGTCAGCAGTTCCAGTTTGATATTGATAAGGCGAAGAAAAACGCTGAAGAGGCTCGAAAACGGTTAAATAAATTGGATACCGACGATATGGACTCCCCTCTGTCTGTAGTTCGTAAGAGTATCGGACGAAAATACGGTGCTGAAAAGCTGAAGAAAGAGGCTGAACAGACTACTATTACCGTTGAGGATGATAAGAAAAAAACATACGTGACAAGTGGCATGTCTAAGCTATCAAGAAGCGAGAGGAAAATTGTAAGCAAGATTTTGTCGATTGTTACTGAAATTGCGCCGAAAGATATTGCGGAGCAAATTATTGAGAAAATCAAAGAAGAGATGAGATAATACCCTATGAACAGAAAAGTTTTGCTTATTGAGCCGAATTACAGAAATAAATACCCACCTATGGGGTTAATGAAACTGGCAACTTACTATCGTATGGTTGGCGATGATGTGCGGTTTTATAAGGGCGATATGCGCTCGCTTGCTGTAGAATTAATTTGCGAGGATTTAATTAACCACCTGTCTGTTGTTTATCCAGATGTATTTTGGAAAGATTATTATCCGACTCTATTTTCGTTTATCAAACTTGGGAAGTATGCCATTCTGGAAAACGATGATATATTTTCAGACGAACTTATATTAGAGGTAGTGAAAGAATACCGCAAAAAGTACAAGGATAAGGAGTATTTTACGAAGCCACGATTTGACAAAGTGGGTATTACAACACTCTTTACTTTTTACTGGGATATTACTATTGACACCATCAACTTCGCAAAACAACTATGCAAAAATGAAGCAGATGTAATGGTGGGTGGAATAATGTCATCCATCTTGCCTGACGAGATCTATGAAGCAACAGGAATACACCCCTTCGTGGGATTGCTTAATCATCCTGGAGACATTGATCCGGGAAATGAGTTGATTATTGATGAACTGCCTTTAGATTATTCTATCCTGGAAGAGATCGATTATGTGTATCCGGCTAATGACGCATATTTTGCATATATGACCAGAGGCTGTGTGAACAGATGCAAATTCTGTGCTGTACCCAAATTAGAACCGCAGTATTGTGACTATATCGAGTTACAGCGAAGAATCGAATATACGAACAATCGCTTTGGAGCAAGAAAGGATTTGCTTCTTCTTGATAACAATGTTTTGGCATCAAAATGCTATGACCAAATAATTGATGAAATCAAAGAGTGTGGATTTGGCGTAGGGGCAACATATACTCCCCCTGATGAATACGAAATCACCATCAACAATCTGCGAGATTCTTATAATAACAGGGCATATATCAGAAAAGCTATTCGTATTTACAAAGAGATTATTGATAAATTAAAGGATGATACAGAAAGAGCAGAGTTGTACATGCGTTTGGAACAAGCTCATTGTCTAAACCATTACTCTGCATCCAAAGATAGTATTTTGGCATTGGATGAGTATGTACGCCCTTTATATGAAAAAACACATAAACCGACTAAGCGTAAACGTATTGTGGATTTCAATCAAGGAATTGACTCTCGTCTCATTACCAAAGCTAATATGGATAAACTGGCTGAAGTAAGTATATATCCGCTTCGTATAGCGTTTGATCATTGGAAATTAAAAGATGTTTACGAGCAGTCCGTTCGCACGGCCGTAGGCAGTGGCATAAAGAATCTTTCAAATTATCTCTTATATAACTTTGAGGATAGGCCAGAGGAACTGTACTACCGTTTGAGAATGAATGTGGATTTGTGCGATGAATTAGGTGCAAACATTTATTCTTTTCCGATGAAATATCATCCAATAAATGACAAGGAATTTTTCATGAACCGAGATTTTATCGGAAAATATTGGAACAGAAAATTCATTCGTGCAGTCCAAGCTGTTCTTAATTCAACTAAAGGTAAGATTGGTCGAGGAACAGAGTTTTTTGAGGAGGCATTTGGCAGAGATATCGATGAGTTTATGAAAATCCTGTGGATGCCAGAGACGTTCATCATCTATCGGAGAATTTATGATGCTGATTTGAGAGCAAGAATGGCTCACCGATATACGACAGTAACAAAACATGATTGCGATTTAACAACCGAGTGGTGGTTGAAGTTTTCAGCATTACCTGAAGAGAAGCTACTCAAAGCAAAAGCGATTATTGCCCTTAACAAGTTTAAAGAGGGTGAGTATGAGTGCAATGACGAGGAAATCAACGTCGTTTTGAACTACTATAAGATAACTCGTGATGATACAGAAGCCAACTAATTCAAAAGGATAAGTGAAACAACGGCGGCAGAGGGATTCTTTGTCGCCGTTGTCATTAGGAACGATAACCGATGACAAATCCATGGTGGGAATTCTTCAAGGATACAACATCATCGTGAAGTTACTTGCGCAGATACATCAATGGATTTTATTCAGAACCTTCCGGCAGGTGTACTGCCCAGTCAAACCAGCGTAATGCGACGTGGATTGCATTGCGTACTTCCGCTGGAAGAAATATTTCCAGGTCGCGGAATAACGAAATCCAAGTCCACGGAGTGTATCCAGTGCGAATCGGCGTACAACTCCAAGGAATAAAAAACTTCCACTATTTACAGAGTTCCTGCGCGCCATTATACTGAGGATAGAAAACAAACAGGAGGTGACCAGATGGCAGAAAGAAAAATTCGCGCCGGATACTACCGGCGGTACGACGGCGAACTGATCTATCTGGTCACGACGGCCGAGGATGCTGAAAGCGGCGAGGAGACAGTCATCCTGCGCTCCTATTCTTTTTCTGAGGTTCCGCAGTACTTCACACTGAGCAAGAGAGCTTTCTGCAAATGCGTCGAGGTCAACGGTGAGCGGAAAGCCAAGTACAAACGAATCACCAATATGAAGATCACCGAGGCGGTCATCTCCAATCTTGCTGAGGACGGTATGCGCGGGCCAATCCGCAAAAAGAGCGCGGAGCGGGATGCGGAATACGATTCCCGCACCTATCAATCTGCGCCCACCTACCTTGCATACGCCAAAGAACTCTGCGAGAACTATCGTTTCGATCTTGCCAAGTATCGTCTCTGCATGAACGAGAAGCGGTATGCCGCCATCACCCGAAGTGACTTCGCCAAACTGAAAGAGGACATACAGTTTCTGGACAACTCGCTGAAGACTGTGCTGCAGGATCACCAAGCGTACTTTCAGGAGCGGTTCGTGGACGGCCTGTCCATCCGCAAGTACGCGGAAGCCCATCAGCTGAACCGCGGCAGCGTGGACTACCTGCAAAAGAAGCTACTCACCGCGCTGGCGCAGCTGCTGAAGGAGCGGGATGAAGCGGACGGGATTTGTCGTCTGCGGCCCAAAACAACTTGATACACCTACATCAAGACGAGAGCGTCTGCCGAGTGGCAGGCGCTCTTTTTCTGTCAATTTTATGTCAGCTCGCTATATAGTTCGGCTAAATAGTGAGGGGGTATTTTCAAAATGAATTTTGAGGAACGGTCAATCGAGAATACACAGCTGCTCTTCGGTGAGGTGACACCCATGTCAGAATGAGCGAGCGATTGTATGGTGGATGATGTTCGTGCTGCAAATGCAGAGAGAACAGGAGGTGCAAAATGAAGTTTCAACAGTGGCCCAAACGCGATCCCCGCAAAAACTATTTTCTGGTTCCCAACGAAGTGTTTCACATCGGTCTCAGTCACCCGGAGATCTCGATCTACTGCTACCTGCTGAGCATTGAGAACAGAGAAACCTATCAATGCTGGCCCAGCTACAAGACCATCGGCAAAGCGCTGGGCATGTGCGAAAACACGGTCAGCAAATATGTGCGCAGCCTGGAGGAGAAAGGTCTCATCCGCACCGAGCCGACCATGATACGGAGCAAGGACGGCCGGCCGCTCAACGGAAACCTGCTCTACACCATCCGCCCCATCCAGGCGGCGATGGAATCGTTCTACGAGCGGCAGTTCCGGCAGCTGGACGAGGATGCCGCCCGTCAGAGGGCGGCGGAGCGTCTGGCGGAATCCGCCCGCAGAAGCCCACAGAACGTCCTGTGTGCGCCTTTGGGTGAGGGTGCGGAGGTGGATACCCCCTCGGGCGTGGAGGGCGGATTTGGGCCGCTTTCGGGGGCGTTTCCAGAGTTGGCTCCCGAATTGCTTCCGGGGGTGGAGGAAAATGCGGGGACGAAGGAGAAAGCAGGATAAAACCCTGGCGCCGCAGGCGCCGCCCGGCCGGTCACGTCTGCCCGCAGTGCGGGCAGTTTCGGGGGTGCGAAAGCTGGCGTCTTTGACGGGCGGAAAAAGGGCCGTTGGCGTCAGCTTTCCCACAAAGCCCCGTGTTGCAGGCTTTTTGCCGATGTCTGTTTGAAAGAAAGGAGGATTTTTATGGGTAACGAAACGAAAGAGCGGCTGCCGCTGCGGATGAAGCCGGAGACCAGCCGCAGGCTGGAGCAGTGGTACGCCGCGGACAACTGTCGGAGCAAAAATGAGTTCGTGGAAAAGGCCGTCAACTTTTATGTGGACTATCTGGAGATGCGGGACGACCAATCCCTGCTGCCCGCGGCGCTCCTGGCCGTGCTGGACGGCAGGCTGGGCCGGCTGGAGGATCTCATCGCCAGGCGGGAGTACACCCGGGAGGTGGAGCTGGATATGGTCATCGGGATCATCGCGGATGCGATGGAGATCGACCGGGACGATCTGAAACGCAGACGGGCAGAGAGCGTCCGAAACGTGAAAGCCACCAACGGTCTCATCTCGCTGGAGAAGCGGGCGCGCGCCGCCGAGGAGCCAAACTGGGATGGTGACCAATGGCAAGACTGATCCTGAAAAGCCCTTATATCAAGAGCACCGGCGGCGCGGCCGGCTACCTGCGCTACATCGCAACCCGGGAGCGGGTGGAGATCCTGCCGGATGACCGTCCGCCCACCCGCAAGCAGGAGCAGCTCATCGCCAAGCTGGTGAAGGACTTCCCCGACACCAAAACCCTCTACGAGTATGAGAGCTACCAGGCCAAGCCAACCAAGGCGGCGGCCTCCGCCTTCCTCACCCTGGCGCTGGAATCCAACTGGGATGCGCTTCGTCAGTCGGAGCAGTATCTGAAGTATATCGCCACCCGGCCCCGGGCGGAACGGCTTGGTTCTCACGGGCTGTTCGGCGACAGCGACGGCGTGTCGCTGGAAAAAGCGATGGAAGAACTGGAGCAGTACACCGGAAATGTGTGGACGCACATCCTCTCTCTCAAGCGGGAGGACGCGGCGCGTCTGGGCTTCGACAACGCCGCAGCATGGAGAAATCTCATCCGCGCCCACCGCAATGAGATCGCGGCGGCGATGAAAATACCGCCCGCAGACTTCCGTTGGTACGCGGCCTTCCACGACGAGGGCGAGCATCCGCACGTCCACATGATGGCCTGGTCGGCCAAACCCGGACAAGCCTATCTCACCAAAGAGGGCATCCGTCAGATCAAGTCCAGGCTGACCAACGACATCTTCCGGGACGAGATGCTCCACCTCTACGAGCAGAAGTCGGCGTCCCGGGACGAGCTGGTGCGGCAGGCGCGGCGGGCCATGCTGGAGCTGGTGCAGGCGATGCAGGGCGGCCTGTGCGACCACCCGGAGGCCGAGCGGCTCATGCAGGAGCTGGCGATGCAGCTGGGGATGGTCAAGGGAAAGAAAACCTACGGCTACCTTCCCAAGCGGCTCAAGGGGCTGGTGGACGAGATCGTGGATCAGATGGAGCGGCTTCCTATCGTGCGCCAGTGCTACGACCAGTGGCTCCTGCTCCAGGGAAAGGTGGACGGCTACTACCACGACACGCCCCGGGAGCGGCTCCCGCTGTCCAAAGAAAAGGAGTTCCGGCAGATCAAAAACGCCGTCATCCGGGAAGCGGAGCGGCTGTGTCTGGGCCAGGTCACCTTCGAGGACCAGGACATGGGCCAGCGGGACGAGCCGGAGCAGTTCCGCAACGCCTCCTACAATTACTGGACGCTGCAGGAGATCATCCGAAATGAAGAGCTGACGATGGAGGAACGGAGCGGCGCGGTATCGGAACTGGAGAAGCTGGCAAAGGGCGGCGACCGCTATTCCCAATACCTGCTGGGAAAGCTCTGGCGGGACGGCCCTCTGCTGATCCCCGACGGGGTGAACGCCCGGCATTGGTTCGAGCAGGCCGCCCGGCAGGGGCATCTGGCGGCGCAGTACGCCCTCGCCAAGCTGTACCTCTCAGACGATCTGGAGGTACGGGACACCGCACGGGGCATGGACTGGCTGCGCACCGCCGCGGAGGGCGGAAACCGCTGGGCCATGTACCGCCTGGGCAAAGAACTGCTCAAGGGCCAGATCACAGAAAAGGACACGGCGGGTGCGGTGGAGTGGTTCACCCGATCTGCCGAGCAAGGCAATCCCTACGCCCAGTACCTGCTGGGCAAGCTGTACCTCACGGGAAAGGAAGTGCCCCGGGATGAGGAACAGGCTGTTCAATGGCTGACCCGGTCGGCGGAGCAGGGAAATGAATACGCCCGGTACCTTCTGGACCACAGGGAGGAACAGCGCCCGCCCGATGTGATGCTGGCGGTGACGCGGCTGCTCTACCACATGAGCCGGGTGTTCCAGGACAACTCCCTGCCCGAGTCCCGCCCCGGCGGCATCCAGATCGACCGCAAGCGGCTCAGAAAGCTGCGGGAGAAGAAGATCGCCCAGGGCCACAAGCCGGACGACCACGAGGAACAGTGGCCGCAAATGACCATGTGAGCGGCGCAGAAAATGCGCCTCAAAACAAAGAATAAAATCCCTTCCACGGGAAGGGTAGAAAGGAATCCGATGAAACGATCCAAGTACAACTCTTTTAATGAGCTTCCCCTGATGCTGACCGTGCAGGATGTGGCCGATGTGCTGGGCATCGGCCTGGCCCACGCCTACGAGGTGGCCCACCGGAAGGACTTCCCCACCATCACCCTGGGCAGCCGCATCATCGTCCCCCGGGATAAGTTCATGGCGTGGATCGAGGAGCAGGCGGCCCAAAAGACGGAAATATTTTAGTAGCTATTTCCGGGATTCTGTGGTATTTGTTTGTGTTGCCAAAGGAGGGATGAAGAATGGCAAAGAAACGCGCAAACGGCGAGGGCAGCATTCGCAGAAAGCCCAACGGCCGCTGGGAGGGCAGATACACCCTGGGGATCGACCCCGCCACCGGCCGTGCCATCCAGAAAAGCGTGTCCGCCAAGACGCGGGCCGAGTGCAAGGAGAAGCTGGACAGGGCCATCCGGGACAACCGGGGCATCCCGATGGACCACAACGAGGACTACACCGTGGCGGAGTGGTGCAGACTGTGGTTCGAGACCTACAGCAAGCCGGTGATCCGCCCCAACACCGCCAAAAACTACAGGAATATCATCGAGAACCACATTGTGCCGGCCATCGGGATGGTCAAGCTCAAGCGGCTCACCGCCATCCAGATCCAGCAGATGTACAACAATTCCAAGGCCAAGGGGCGGGTACAGCGGTTTGATACGCAGACCAACGCGGCCCTGTCCAGCAGCACAGTTCGCCGCATCCACATGGTGCTGTCCTCGGCGCTCAAGCAGGCGGTCAAGGAGCGGATCATCCCCTACAACCCCTGCGACAACTGCCGCATCCCGCGCAAAGAGCACCGGGAGATGACCATCATCCCGCCGGAGAAGCTGGGGGTATATCTCCGCGAGGCGGAGAAGTACGGCGTCCTGCCCATGTTCTTCCTGGAGCTGTCCAGCGGCCTGCGGCGCGGGGAGCTGCTGGCGCTCCAGTGGGATGACCTGAACGTGAAGGAACGCATCCTCTCGGTGAGCAAGCAGGTCACCCGCATCGACGGGGAGCTGGTGATAACGGAGCCAAAAACCAAGAACTCCGTGCGCAGAGTGGCGCTGTCCCAGCAGGCGGTGGACATCCTGGTGCGGGAGCATGAACAGCACCCCGACAACCCCATCCTGTTCCCATCGCCCCGCACCGGCGGCTACTGGAGCCCGGACGCGGTATCCAGGATCAACCGCAAGCTGCTGGAAATGGCCGGCATCGAGGAACACGTGCGCTTCCACGATCTCAGGCACACCTTCGCCACCATGGCCCTCTCCAGCGGCGTGGACGCAAAGACCCTGTCCAGTATGCTGGGCCACTTCAGCGCCGGGTTCACCCTCGACACCTATACGCACATCACCAACGAGATGCAGAGGGGTGCGGCGGAGAAGATCGGCGGCTTCATGGAAACGGCCACGGCCAAGCCGGACCCCGAGCCGCCCGACCCGCCGGAGGAGAGTCGGTGCAAGGTGATCCCGTTCGAGAGAGTGGGGTAATTTTACGGGGCCTCCACTTTACATGGTGGAGGCCCCTGTAAGTTATGCAGAGAAAGACACGGCAGCGTGGGCTTTGCCCTTGGCCATAAAAAACGCCCCCATTTCACTTAGCAGAAGTGATTCATGGGAACAACCTTCGGTATTGGCTTTATGGAAAGAAAATATAAAAAAATTTTTCAAAACCTCTTGCTTTGCCCTTGGGACAATGTTGTATACTGAGGCTATCAGGGGGCGATTTCGTTGGGATATAAAGTGAAATGGGTTGAAGATAACCTTGGTGTGTCGAGAAAAGCTCTTCGAGGCTTTGAAAAGGCTGGACTTATACCTGAAAATAAAGACGGGCGATATCGAGATTACGACGATGGCGATATTGATCGAATCTGGACTATTCGTGTTCTACAGGGAATGGGATACTCCATAAAAGAAATTGTCACCATGGCCAACGACGATGATTTTGACTTTGATAGCTCTCTTAGTAAAAAGATAGAAGATCTTGAAGAAGAAAAGAAAAAAGTGGATCGACACCTTGGCTATGCGAAAACTATCAAATTCACTGGGCGATTTCCTTTACATCCCCAAAAGATGGGGACAATTAAATTTGAAGATTTTCAAGAGCAGGCTCTTGAAAGGTGGAATATGGCCGATGACCTGCAAGCTATGGAGTATCAGAAGCTGGCAGAAACAATTTTATCGAAATCGCCCGAAGAATGGGAGAACACAGATTTGGGTCGCTTGTTATCCGTTTTGGAGAATTTGATTACAACGGATACGGATCGCCTGTTAACTGAACTGGTTTTACCTAAAGCAATAGCTGAAAGGATGGAATATGGAGCATCGCACCCTGAGATTCAGTTAATGGTAAAAATGATTTATGAGAACCAGAAAGCGTTGGGTCAGTTAGAGGAAATGTCTGTAAAACAATTTGCCCGTTTCTATTCGTCAAGTTATTTGTCAGGAGATATTTCAAAACTTAGAGAGTGTAATCTTAGCAAACGGCAATGTGAGTTTATTGCAGAAGCAGTATCAGTATTCGGAGGGTATGAAAGCTACAACGCGCTTTTAGAGGAGGAAGCAAGGTATGGAAGATAAAAAGCAAGCTGTAGTTAAATGGATTAAAACGCACAAGATTCAGCTTCTTATTGTTGGAATAAGCGTTCCTACAGTCATCGCTCTTGTATTGGGATTAAAAAATAAAGACACAATCGTTAAATTATGGGGGGATATTCAAGAGAAAATCAAAAAAGCGAATCTATACAGTAACAAATGGTTTGAAAATGCTTCAGATACGGAGCTCAAATTAGAACGCGAAAAGGTGCGATTGGCATATTGTTCATCGGATGATGATTTCAGTGCAGCGTCCGCATTACAAAACTTGTTATGGCGGTTTGATAAAGAAATGAGCAAACGAGCTTGGGGCGATAAGATTCCTTGCGCACCAAGTATTCATCGTGAGCACGGTTGGTATTTGCCAAACGATGATTGAATAGTCGAATAACCTTATAAAACAGCTATGCACTACAGGACATAGCTGTGTTCTTGTCTGAAATTCGTGTGATTGGTTATCAAAACGGCAATGACATGGCGTTAGGGATGGGTTAGGGATTGGGCGGTTTCGGCGGCTACTCTCACTCATGCCCTGGCCGCTGTTCCGCCACAGAAACCACCACAAAACAGCAATCGTCGAAACTGCAAAAACCGAACTCAAAACGCAGAAAAACCGCCTAAACAGGCGGTTTTCTGCAAAATCTGGTCGGAGTGCGGGGACTCGAACCCCGGGCCTCCTGCTCCCAAAGCAGGCGCGCTACCAACTGCGCAACACCCCGATATGAAGTTGTGGGACTGCCCGGGCGTATCCTCCCAAAGCAAGCGTGCTACGCATGCACCACTCCTGCTCATGGTACACCGTTTCAGGAACCAATACAATAAAAAATATTATAAACCATTTCTCTAAGGATTGCAACAAAAAAATTCGTGTGTTATGATATGGGCTAAAGAGGTGACAAAATCAAATGAGAATGCGGAAAAAACCGAACCTTGCAAATCGGATGGAACGGTGTGCCGGGCTGCTGATCCAAAATCCGATGGAACGGAGAGGAAACTGGAAGAGCCTTTTCCCCCAGGCCAGAGGACTCCGGCTGGAGGTGGGCTGTGGGAAAGGGCGTTTTACGGTGGAGACGGCATCCCAGAACCCGGAGTGCCTGTTTTTGGCCATTGAGCGGGTGGCCGACGCCATGATCATTGCCATGGAGCGGGCCGAGAAGATGGGGCTGCACAATGTGTATTTCATCGACGCCGACGCCGCCCGGCTGCGGGAGTATTTTGCGCCCGGGGAAGTGGACCTGATCTATCTGAATTTCAGCGATCCCTGGCCCTCCAACCGGCACAGTAAGCGCCGGCTGACCCACATGGACTTTCTGATGCGCTACCGCCAGGTGCTGAAGGAGGGCGGCCAGATCCATTTCAAGACCGATAACCGGGATCTGTATGAGTGGTCCCTTTTCCAGTTCCCAAAGGCTGGTTTTGCCCTGTCTGAGGTGACGCGGGATCTGCATGCCAACGGGATTTGCGGCGTGATGACGGACTATGAAGAGAAATTTCATACCATGGGTACGCCCATCAACCGCTGCGTGGGAACCATGGTAGAGCTGCCTGCCGAAATGGCGGGGTGGATCGACCCGCTGGACAAGCCTTGCGGGAAGGAGGAGGCGGAAGAAGGTGAGTCCGCCGTGGATTTCCAGCCTGCCCACGCGCGGGAAGAGCTCTGAACAATACGGAAAAGCATCACTGCCTGAGAAGCAGGGTGCCGGCCTGTTCCCATGAAGAAGCGCATCTGGGGGGCGGGCCGGCACGGCGTCTCAGGCAGCCCTTTTTTATCATCTGGAAAGAAAAGGGGGAGAAGCGGACATAATTGATTTATACAGATCTAGAAAATACTGGATTATATAAGGGCATACTTGCCGATAAAACGCAGAAAAAAAGGTCGCATTGTAAATAACGTGTAAAAAATGCGTAATAGATCGAGGATACTCTTGAAGGATTCTGAATTTTTTGTCATAATGTTGTATGCAATGTAAAAATCTATGAACAGCACGGCGCAGGCCGTGGACAAAGGAGAAAATGAAATGCAACTGGAAGACATTTTTATGCTCTTCGGCGGACTTGCCCTGTTTTTGTACGGCATGCATATTATGTGCGCGGGTCTGGAAATCGCGGCAGGAGACCGCTTGAAGTCCATTCTGGAAATGCTCACTTCCAAGCGGATCCTGGGCGTCCTGGTGGGCGCCGGCATTACGGCAATCATTCAAAGCTCCTCGGCCACCACTGTCATGGTGGTGGGATTTGTCAATTCCGGCCTGATGACCCTTCAGCAGGCGGTGGGCGTGATCATGGGCGCCAACGTGGGCACCACGATGACCAGCCTTCTCATCGCGCTGGACGTGGGCCTCATCGCGCCGCTGCTGGCCTTCTTTGGCGTGGTGCTGATCACCATGTTCAAAAAGCAGAAGATCAACTGTATTGGCCAGATCATCGCCGGCCTGGGCATCCTCTTCCTGGGCATGGAGCTGATGAGCTCCTCCATGGCCCCGCTGCGGGACTATGAGCCCTTTGTCAACCTTCTCAGCTCTTTCTCCAATCCCATCCTGGGCATCCTGGCCGGCGCGCTCTTTACTGCGGTGGTACAGAGCTCCTCGGCCAGCATCGGTATCCTTCAGGCGCTGGCGCTGAGCGGTGTGGTGGGGCTGGACAACGCGGTCTTTGTGCTCTTTGGTCAGAACATCGGCACCTGCATCACTGCGGTTCTGGCCAGTCTGAGCGGCAACCGCAATGCCAAGCGCACTACTCTTATCCATCTGATGTTCAACGTGATCGGTACAGTGATCTTTACCGTGATCTGTCTGACCACCGACTTTACGGGACTGATCCAGAGCTATCTGCCCGGAAATGTGCCTGGGCAGATCGCGACTACGCACATCATTTTCAATGTGGTGACTACCATTGTGCTCTTTCCCTTCGGGAATGTGCTGGCCAGAGCAGCCTGCCGGATCCTGCCCGACCACACCGGTGAGGAGGACTATCATCCCGTCAACGAGTACGGCATCGGCGCCACCGCGATTGCCCTGTCCGAGCTTCAGAAGCAGGAGGCGGAGATGTTTGCCCTGGCCCGGGAGAATGTGGAGCTGGCGTTCGACACTCTGCTGCTGCGGGATGAGAGCAAGCTCAGCCGCGTGGCCGAGCAGGAGGACCGGATCGACGTCTACAACGCGGAGATTACCCGCACCATTGGCCGCACCTCCACCCACGAGATGTCGGAGGCCGACTCTGACCGCTTCAACCGGATGCTGATCGTCTGCGGCAACATTGAGCGCATCGGCGACCACGCCATGAACATGGCGGAATATCTGGAGCCCTTGAAGAAGCGCCATATCTACATGGACGAAGAGACCATGAAGGAGCTGACTAACCTGCGCACCCTGGCCACCCACGCACTGCTGGCCATTGACTTCGAGGATGACGGCAACCGGAAGCGCGCGCTGGATACGGTGACGATTCTGGAGGCCGACAGCGATGAAAAGAACCGCCAGTACCGTGCCGCGCAGATCCGCCGCATGCGGGAGGGCCATGTCGATCCCGAGCTGAGTATTCTGTACAGCGAGATCCTCACGGACATCGAACGTATGCTGGACCATATGCTGAATATTGCCGAGGCCCTCTGTCCCAAGCAGAGCGCCTGAGTTTATTGTTCCAATGAAAGAGCCCCGGAATCCAAACAATGGATTCCGGGGCTTTGCGGTTGTTTGGAGGATCACAGGCAGACGTCCGTCATATGGAAGGTGCGGCAGTCCACCAGTCCGCGGTTGGTCAGGCGCAGCTCCGGGATACAGGCCAGGGAGAGCAGCGCCATGGTCATGAAGGGGGCGGGGAGGATGCAGCCGATCTCCTTCCAGGCCCGATCCAGCTGATGGGCCAGATCGGCCATCTCGGCGGGTGAGCCATCGCCCATCAGACCGGCCAGGGGCAGGGGAATGTGCCCCCGCACCGCTCCGTCCCGCACCACGCACATACCGCCCTGAGACTCGATCAGGGTATTGGCGGCGAGTGCCATATCCGCGTCGTTGGCGCCCAGCACCAGTAGGTTGTGGGCGTCATGGGCCACGGTGGAGGCCATGGCGCCGCTGGTGATGCCAAAGCCATGGACAAAGCCGCGGCCACAGGTCCCGGTGCGGTTGTGCCGCTCAAATACCACGGCCTTGAGCACGTCCTGGACCGGATCGGACTCCAGATAGCCGTTGCGGGGGGTCAGCGCGGCGATATGCTCCCGGGTCAGGGCCTTTCCGGGGATGACGCCGATGGCCCGGACCTTCTGGATGGCCTGGGAGGGGGCGGGATAGCGGAAATCCCTGGCCTGGATGGGCTCCAAATGGATGGTGGAGCGGACAAAGTCCGGATAGGACGCCTCCGGAATGTCGACGGTCAGGCGGCCGTCCTCGGCCACCAGGTTTCCGTCGATAAAGACCTTCTGGACGGCGAAATCCTTCAGGTCGGTGAACACAACCAGATCGGCGCATTTTCCAGGGGTGACGGAGCCCAGGTCGTGATCCATCTGGAAGCACTGGGCGCAGTTGATGGTGACCATCTGGACGGCGGTCACAGGGTCGATGCCCTCGGCCACCGCCCGGCGGAGCAGTCGGTCCACATGGCCCTCGGCCCGGAGAGTCTGGGGATGGGCGTCGTCGGTGACCAGCAGGGCAAAGCGGCTGTCCACCTGGTGTTCGGTGACCGCTTTGGCTACCTCATGGAGGTCCCGCCAGCCGGAACCCTCCCGGAGCATGGCGTACATACCCAGGCGCATTTTGGCCAGAGCTTCTTCCGCACAGGTGGACTCGTGGCAGGAGCGCACACCGGAGGCGATATAGCCGTTGAGGCCCCGGTCCAGATCGGCCATGGCGTAGTGGCCGGTGATGGTCCGCCCGGCCTTGCCGGTCTCGGCCAGGATGGCGTGGGGGCCGTTCGCGCCCGAGAGGACGCCGGGGTCGTTCATCATCTCGCCCAGGGCCACCGTGCGCCCGTCCTCCATGAATTGGCGCACATCCTCCGGCCCCACAGAGCCGCAGGTGTCCTCAAAGCCGGGGACAGCGGGCACGCAGGAGGGCATGGTGAGCATGGCTTTGAGGGGGGTGGCGGCGGCGTCCTCCATCAGGAAGGAGACGCCCTTGGGGCCCAGTACATTGCAGATTTCATGGGGATCGTAGTATACACCCACCGTGCCCTGGGGGAGCACCGCCCGGGCAAAGTTCCGGGGGGGCATCATGGAGGACTCGATGTGGATGTGGCCATCCAGAAGGCCGGGGGAGAGGTAGGCATTCCCGGCGTCCACCACCTGGGTCTCGGGCCCGATGCAGTGTGAGGCGTCCGCGCCCACATAGGCGATGCGCCCGGCGGCGCAGGCCACGTCGGTATGAGGCTGGAGCTCGCCGGTACAGACATTGATCAGGGTGGCATGTTTCACTACCAGCTCCGCGGGCGTGAGGCCCTGGGCCACGGCCGCCAAAGTCTTGGAAGCTTCCCACAGGGGGGTGCGGCAAAAGACGTTTTTCATACAGGCGCTCCTTGTATTATAGAGTAGTAGTTATTAGAGCCCCTCTCCAAGGGCTGTGCTACACTGTAAGGGATGCTGTGGATTGGTTGGGTTCTCCTACCACAA
>JAHAEW010000125.1 GCA_018374635.1 Clostridiales bacterium | reverse complement strand
TGCGGACTTTGACCCGACGAAGTGCGCGCAGCGGCCTGCATCCCCTCGAAAAAATGCTTGCATTTTTGAGAAGCGTGTCGAAGTTTTTCGACACGCTGAAAGGCCGCCGTAGAAGATTCGTTCTGCGGCGGCCGCGCCTTGTTCTCTTTGATTATTTCCTGTGATCCTCGGCGATCTCGCCGCTGCGGAAGGCCCAGAGCAGCGCCATCAGGTCGTCGATCTGCTCCTGGAGCTGGCGGCCCACATCGGTCCCGGCGATCTTCATGCGGGATTCCAGCCGCTCAAACACCACCGAGCTGGAGGCGATGTCCTGATTCTCCCGGATGGCGTTGCGCCGGCCCACGAAAGGCTCGTGGGAGACCAGGCGGAAGCAGGCCGAATTGTAGATCAGGGTATAGCCCGCGATGCCGGTGGTCTTTTGATAGGCCTTGCAGAAGCCGCCGTCGATGACCAGCAGCTTGCCCCCCGCCTTCATGGGGCTCTCACCCTTCTTGGACTTGACCGGGATGTGGCCGTTGATGATGTGGCAGTGGGGGCCCTCCAGCCCGAACTCCTGCAGAAGCATATCGCACACGGCCGGGTCGTTGTAGAACTGGTAGTAGGGATTCTTGGGTTCGGTCCAGGTGGACTCGTCCGTGATGAGCCGCCGCTCGAAGGTGGTCATCCGGTCCCGGCCGAAGATGGGGCTGTTGCGCCCCGCCCAGAGGAACCAGAGGAAGTCCATGCCGAACTGCCGCTCGGGAGAGCCGGGCTTATTGTAGTAGGCCCGCCGGGCAACCAGGTCGGCGTAGTCCAGGAAGGCCCGCCCCGAGAGGTTCTCGCAGCCGATGGAGAAGCGCATCAGCTCCCCCTCCTCCGTCATGGGGATGCAGCCGTGGAAGAGAAGGTTCCCGTTGAACACCTTGTAGAGGCTGCCCTTGGAGTAGAGGAAGCGGATGTGCCGCTGGAGCTTTTCACTGTGGCGGAAGGAGGCGGTGAGCTGGTCGATGAGGACGGACTCCTCCTCCGTGAGGGCGTAGGGGTCGTTCCGGTCCACAGTGGGGAAATCGGTGTCCTCCAGCGGATAGGCGGCGTCTCCCAGGGTGATGCACTGGTTCTCATAGTCGATCTTGTCCAGAAGCAGGCGGTCGTTCATGCCGAAGCAGGGATTGCGCAGGATCTTCTGCCCCTCCAGCTTGAAGAGGATGACGGTGATGGCCTTGTGCATCCGGGCGGCCAGCATCTTGTCCTTTTCGGTGTAGTGGGCCTCGTCCTCATTGGTGAGCTTGACGGCGAACTGGCGGATGTCGCAGTCCCTGTACACCTCGTTGGCAAAGACCGACAGGGGCCGCAGGGAGATGCCGTATCCGGTCTCGATGACCTCCAGGTTGTTGTAGCGCAGGGAGTTGGCCAGCACGGTGGCCACCAGGGTGCGGGAGCCGGAGGCCGCGCCCATCCACAGGATGTCGTGGTTGCCCCACTGGATATCCACGCTGTGGTACTCCATTAGGGAGTCCAGGATAATGTCGGCCCGGGGGCCGCGGTCAAAGATATCGCCCACCAGGTGCAGGTGGTCCACGGCCAGGCGCTTGATGAGCTCACACAGCTGCACCAGGAAGTTGGAGGCCCGGTCGATGTCGATGATGGTGGAGATGATGTTCTCGTAGTAGTCCCGCTTATCGCTGTCCTCATAGTGGGTGTGGATGAGCTCGTCGATGATATAGGCGTACTCCCTGGGCATGGCCTTGCGGACCTTGGAGCGGGTATATTTGGAGCTGACCTCCCGGCAGACCTCGATGAGGCGGTGGAAGGTGATGCGGTACCACTCCCGCATGTCGCCGTTCTCCCGCTCGATCTCCTCCAGCTTCTCCTTGGGGTAGTAGATGAGGGTAGCCAGCTGGTCCAGCTCGGCCTTGGAGACGCTGGTGCCGAAGAGCTTGTCCAGCTTTTCCCGCACCACGCCGGAGGCGGAGTTGAGGATGTGCAGAAACGCCTCGTATTCCCCGTGCACATCGGAGATGAAGTGTTCCGTGCCCTTGGGCAGGTTCAGGATGGCCTGGAGATTGATGATCTCGGTACTGGCCGCCTGAACGGTGGGATACTGCCGGGCCAGCATTTTCAGATAGTGCAGATTCTCGGACCGGTAGGTTTTCGATGGCTTCATGCGGGGGCCTCCTTTTCGAATCTTTGGTCATCTTCATTATTGCACGTTCTCCCTCCCGTTGCAAGGGGAGGCGTGTCCTTTCCGCCCCTCCCCGCCGGATTTTTCCATCCGGTTCCCCGGCTGCATTTGTTTTTCCGTTGGAATTCCAACATACAAACGAGCCGCTCTCCCCTATACTGAGGCCATGATCCAGAGAACCACCGGCCGCAGCTTGCTCCGGCCATAAAAAAGGAGTTTAGACGATGGAAAACAAGATGTTCTGCTATCAGTGCCAGGAGACCGCCGGCTGCGCCGGATGCACCCGCGCCGGCGTGTGCGGCAAGACCGCCCAGGTGGCCAACACCCAGGACCTGCTGGTCTATGTGACCAAGGGGCTCTCCGCCGTCACCACCGCCCTGCGCGCCCAGGGGGAGGCCATCCCCGCTCCGCTCAACCAGCTCGTCACCCTCAACCTCTTCACCACCATCACCAACGCCAACTTTGACCAGGAGGCCATCCTCCAGCGCATCCGGGATACCCTGGCGGCCAAGGCCCCCCTGCTGGAGCGGGTCCAGGACCGCTCCGCCCTCCCTGCCGCCGCGCTGTGGGACGGCTCCGGCAGCTGGGAGGAAAAAGCCGCCCAGGTGGGCGTGCTCTCCACCGAAAACGAGGACATCCGCTCTCTGCGGGAGCTCATCACCTACGGCCTAAAGGGCCTGTCCGCCTACTCCAAGCACGCCAACGCCCTGCTCCAGGCCGACGAGGCGGTCGACGCCTTCCTCCAGCGGGCCCTGGCAGCCACCCTGGACGACGCCCTCACCGCCGACGACCTGGTGGCCCTCACTCTGGAGACCGGCAAATACGGCGTATCCGGCATGGCCCTTCTGGACCAGGCCAACACCCGGGCCTACGGCAACCCCGAGATCACCCGGGTCCAGCTGGGCGTGGGCAGGAACCCCGGCATTCTGGTCTCCGGCCACGACCTGCGGGACCTGGAGATGCTGCTGGAGCAGACCAGGGACACCGGCGTGGACGTGTACACCCACTCGGAGATGCTCCCCGCCCACTACTACCCCGCTTTCAAGAAGTACCCCCACTTTGTGGGCAACTACGGCAACGCCTGGTGGAAGCAGAGGGAGGAGTTCGAGTCCTTCCACGGTCCCATCCTGATGACCACCAACTGCATCGTGCCCCCTAAGGACAGCTACAAGGACCGGCTCTACACCACCGGCGCCGCCGGATTCCCCGGCTGTAAGCACATCCCCGGCGGCATCGGCGAGGAGAAGGACTTCTCCGCCCTCATCGAGCACGCCAAGCGCTGCGCGCCCCCCGCCGAATTGGAGCAGGGCGAGATCGTGGGCGGCTTTGCCCACGCCCAGGTGCTGGCCCTGGCCGACCAGGTGGTGGAGGCCGTCAAGAGCGGCGCCATCCAGAAGTTCGTGGTCATGGCCGGCTGCGACGGCCGCGCCAAGAGCCGGGAGTACTACACGGAGTTTGCCAAGGCCCTGCCCCGGGACACCGTGATCCTCACCGCGGGCTGCGCCAAGTACAAGTACAACAAGCTGAACCTGGGCGACATCAACGGAATTCCCCGGGTGCTGGACGCCGGCCAGTGCAACGACTCCTACTCCCTGGCCGTCATCGCCCTCAAGCTCCAGGAGGTCTTTGGCCTCTCCGACATCAACGACCTGCCCATCGTCTACAACATCGCCTGGTATGAGCAGAAGGCGGTCATCGTCCTGCTGGCCCTGCTCTATCTGGGGGTGAAGAACATCCACCTGGGTCCCACCCTGCCCGCCTTCCTCAGCCCCAACGTGGCCAAGGTATTGGTGGAGAACTTCGGCATCGCCGGCATCCGCACCGTGGAGGAGGACATGGCCCTCTTCTTCGGCGGGCAGGCCTGAGCCCTCTTCGCCCCGCCCGGTCCAGGCAGGATGGGTCCTCCCGCCGGCGGAGCCCTGATTTCCCTCTTTTCCGTCCCTTTTGGAAGAGTTTTGCCCCCGCCCCTTGCCATAGGCGGGAAAAGCCTCTATAATATTGTCTGCTTAATTCCGGCGCCCCCTTCCGGGCGGCGCCCAACCATTGGAGGAATTCAAATGGCTCTGGATATGAATTGGTTTGACGAGATGGAGGGGCGCATCCCCGTGGGAGAGGTCCGCACTCGTTTCGCCCCCTCTCCCACGGGCTATATGCACGTGGGCAACCTGCGCACCGCCCTGTACACCTGGCTCATCGCCCGGCACAACGGCGGCAAGTTCCTGCTCCGCATCGAGGACACCGACCAGGGCCGCCTGGTCGAGGGCGCCGTGGACGTGATCTACAACACCCTGCGCAAGTGCGGCCTGGACTGGGACGAGGGTCCCGACCTGGGCGGCCCGGTGGGACCCTATGTGCAGACCGAGCGCCGCGGCTTTTACGGCAAGTACGCCGAGCTCCTGGTGGAGCGGGGCCACGCCTACTACTGCTTCTGCGAAAAGACCGAGTCCGAGGAGGACTCCGGCGAGTTTGACCGGGGCGACGATCCCTGCCGCTCCCTGAGCCTGGAGGAAGCCCGGGCCAAGGTGGAAGCCGGCGTGCCCTATGTCATCCGCCAGAAGATCCCCAGAGAAGGCTCCACCACCTTCCACGACGTGGTGTTCGGCGACATCACGGTGGAGAACGCCACCCTGGACGACCAGGTCCTCATGAAGTCGGACGGTCTGCCCACCTACAACTTCGCCAACGTCATCGACGACCACCTTATGGGCATCACCCACGTGGTCCGCGGCAGCGAGTACCTCTCCTCCGCCCCCAAGTACAACCTGCTCTATGAGGGCTTCGGCTGGGAGGTCCCCGCCTATATCCACTGCTCCCCCGTCATGCGCGACCAGCACAACAAGATGTCCAAGCGCAAGGGCGACCCCTCCTACGAGGACCTGCTGGCCATGGGCTTCCTCTCCGAGGCCGTGGTCAACTATGTCACCCTGCTGGGCTGGTCCCCCAAGGGCGAGGAGAGCGAGCGGGAGTTCTTCACCCTCTCCGAGCTGGCTCAGTCCTTCGACGTGGCGGGCATCTCCAAGTCCCCCGCCATCTTCGACCTGGAGAAGCTCAAGTACTTCAACGCCAAGTACCTGCGCGCCCTCTCCCCCGAGGCCTTCTATGAGGGGGCCCGGCCCTATCTGGAGCAGGCGGTCAAGACCCCCGGCATCGACCTCTCCCTCATCGCGCCCCTGGTGCAGCCCCGCTGCGACACCTGGCTGGACATCGCCCCCCAGGTAGACTTCTTTGACGCGCTGCCTGCCTACTCCAACGAGCTCTACTGCCACAAGAAGATGAAGACCAACGAGGAGAACTCTCTGGAGGCCCTCCAGATGGTCCTCCCCGTGCTGGAAGGCCTCTCCGACTGGACCTATGACGCCATCCACGACGCCCTCATCGACCTGGCCGCCAGCCACGAGCTCAAGAACGGCCGCATCCTGTGGCCCGTGCGCACCGCAGTCTCCGGCAAGGCCGTTACCCCCGGCGGCGCTGTGGAGCTGTGCCACATCCTGGGCAAGGAGGAGACCCTCCGCCGCATCCGTCTGGGTATGGAGCAGCTGGAGCGCTGATCTTTTTCTCACATCAGAACGAACAAGCCCCCGGTTCCGCGGAACCGGGGGCTTGTCAGCGTGTCGAAAAACTTCGACACGCTTCTCAAAAATGCAAGCATTTTTTCGAGGGGATGCAGGCCTCTGCGCGCACTTCGTCGGGTCAAAGTCCGCACCGTTCGCCCCGGCCTGACGGCCAGGGTTCACTCCGCTCCCTTGCCCCTTCT
>JAHAEW010000124.1 GCA_018374635.1 Clostridiales bacterium | reverse complement strand
TACCATAGCTTTTTAAGGCATGTCAAACTACCTTTCATATTTTATTCCCGGTTGCTTTCTGTCTCTTTTTATCCGGTTACCTTATTAATTTTTATTTGAAAAAAAGTAAATCCAGAGCAAATATTAGAAATAAGTTTCATATTGTTTCATCTCCTTCTATTCAAACTGTCAAGTTCACAACATTATATCCTAAAAATTCTTCTTTTACACTGTTTTTTTACTGCATCTTGACAAATCTCGCCAAAGCGATTATTATGGCTGTATTAAAAATGTGCATCCAAAAAGGAGCGCATTTTTTAAGCATCATCTCCCGAAATATGATTCCGCATATCGGAATCATAGGAAGATATGCACGGCAGGTCCGCAGTTTTTGACTGCGTGCAGAGGAAGGAGGAATGACTCAAACGTCCGGAAAAGCTGTTCGGAGAACACACAGGCCTGTGTGTCCCTCCTGCTGACGCCCCCCTCGATTGGTAGAGCTACCGCATATCCTGGTCCTGGCCCGTCCGCATTCTCAGGAGGTTTTACGGATGGGGCGAGCATTTGTTATGGAAAGGGAGTTTTTAGAGTGTCTGCTGCATTATTTCTCTTGACTCTCGTGATCTCCATCGCCATTCTGGTGGTGCTGATCATGAAGGTAAAGCTGCATCCCACGTTTGCATTGTTCCTGGTTGGCCTGGGCATGGCCCTGGTCAACGGCTTCCCCTTCATGGAAGCCATGAGCCTTCTCACCAAAGGCTTTGGTAATACTCTTGGCAGCCTGGGCGTCCCCATCATGCTGGGCGCCATTCTGGCCATGGGCGTGCAGGATACCGGCGCCGCCAAGGCCATTGCCAACTTCTTCATCCGCCTGTTCCACGGCAAGAATCTGGAGCTGGCTCCCGCGCTGACCGCCTATGTGGTCTCCATCCCCGTGTTTGGCGATATCACCACTATCCTGTGCTCCAACATCGCCAACGTGCTCTCCAAGCGCAAGCACATTTCCATGTCCACCATGGCCACCTTTACTCAGACCGGTCTGAACCTGACCCACGCCATGGTTCCCCCCACCCCCGGCATCCTGGCCGTGTCTGTCGCGCTGGGTGCCGACCTGGGCATGGTCATCACCTGGGGTATTGTCATCACTGTGATCGCCTTCTTCCTGACCTGGCTGGTCCTGAAGAAGTGGTGTGAGAAGGAGTGGATCGATCCTGTGCCCGCCGTGGTCGAGGGTATCGAGGAGACCAAGTCCAACAGCGTCTCCGACATCCTCATCAACGAGCCTGATCTGCCCAACACCTTCGCTGCTTTCCTGACCATCCTGATCCCGGTGGTCCTGATCGCCGGCGGCTCCTTTATCAATATGTCCATTCCGGATACCGTGGCCCAGGACGCCATGATCCGCACCGTGGCCGCCATCATGAGCGACAAGATCGTGGCCCTGGGCGCCGGCGTGATCTACACCATGATCCTGGCCGGGTTCCACCAGAAGTCCGTCCGTAAGAGCAATCTGGAGTCCACCGGTTCCGATCCCAAGGGCTTCAATGAAGTGGTGCTCAACAGCTGGATCGCCCGCGGTCTGGAAGTGGCTCTGGCCGCTCTCCTCATCACCGCCATGGGCGGCGCTTTCTCCGAGGTCATCAAGTCCTGCCCCGCTATCGGTGAAATGACCGATCTGATCGGTCAGCTGCCCATCCCCACTATCCTCATCCCCTTCTTCTGCGGCGCCATCATGATGACCGCCGTGGGTTCCATGACCACCGCCGGCCTCACCGCCGTTGGCGTGGTCGGCCCCATGATGGCCACTCTCGGCCTGAGCCCTGTGGCCGCTACCCTGGCCATCGGCGCCGGCACCCTGTGCTTCAACCACGTGAGCAACAGCGGTTTCTGGGTGGTCAGCCGTTTCTTCAACCTGGGCACGATTACCCAGGGCCTGAAGTACATCACCATTCCCGATGCCGTCGCCGGCGTCTTCAGCATGATCCTGCTGCTGGTCTGCAACCTGATCGGTATCATCTGATCGTCTGCTGATTAAAACTCTTCCAATCGAATACGTTTGAAAAAGCGAGGAGCCTTTCTCCTCCCACCAGAAACCCTGCCGAAGGAGAAATGGTCTGCTGCTTGCTTTACCGAGCATGGGCAGGCCATTTTCCTATATATTCCCGATTTGTTTTCTATGCCCAAAGGAGGACGCATTATGAATCAGAAAAGCCATGCCGACCGTATGCTGTGGGCCCAGTTCGACGCTCTGGAGATGGGCACCGGCTGGGATGACCTCGACATCAACAAGCCCCAGATCATGGTGGAGAGCGCGTATGGCGACTCCCACCCCGGCAGCTGGCATCTGAACCAGCTGGTAGAGCAGGCCGTCTACGGCGTGTATGAAAAGGGCGGCAAGCCCGCCAAGTACTATGCCACTGATATCTGTGACGGCTGTGCCCAGGGACATGACGGCATGAACGCCGTCCTTGCCTCCCGGGAAGCGCTGGCCAACATGGTGGAAGTCCATGCCTCCGCCGTGCCCTGGGACGGTATGATCCTCTCCTCCAGCTGTGACAAGTCCATCCCCGCTCATCTGAAGGCGGCCGCCCGTATGGACATCCCTACCATTTTCATGCCCGGCGGTTCCATGCGTCCCGGACCCAATCAGACCACCTCTCTGGTAGCCGGTGACATCTCCCTGCGCCAGAAGCGCAAGGACGCCATCACCGAGCAGGAAGTCCGGGACTACAAGCTGACCGGCTGCCCCTCGGTGGGCGCCTGTACCTTCCTTGGCACCGCCTCCACCATGCAGTGTGTGGCCGAGGCCCTTGGCCTCACCCTTCCCGGAGCCGCTCTGGCGCCCGCCACCATGCGCGACGTGATCCAGTACGCCCGCTATGCAGGCCGTAAGATCATGGAGCTGGTGGAGAAGGACATCACCCCCAGCAAGATCATGACCCCTGCCGCCTTCCGCAACGCCATCATCATCCACAGCGCTATCGGCGGCTCTACCAACGCCACCATCCACCTGCCCTCCATCGCCCGGGAGCTGGGCTATGACCTGCCCATCGAGCTCTTTGACGAGATCAACCATCAGGTGCCCCATCTGGGCAACATCAACCCCTCCGGCCAGCACCTGACCGAGTCCTTCTGGTTCGCCGGCGGCGTGCCCATGGTGCAGTGGATGCTGCGGGACATGCTGGACCTGGATGTGATGACCGTCACCGGCAAGACCCTGGGTGAGAATCTGGAGGATCTGCATAAGGACAACTGGTTTGAGCGCAACCTGGGCTACCTGCACAACTACGGCCTGACCCGCGAGCAGGTTATCTTCCCGGTGGAGAAGGCCCCGGAGAAGGGCTCTGTGGCCATCCTGAAGGGCAACATCGCCCCCGAGGGCAGCGTCCTGAAGTACTCCGCCTGCGCCATGAACCAGCGCGAGGTGGTCAACGCCGTGGCCCGCGTCTTTAACCATGAGGAGGACGCCCATGACGCCGTGGTCAACAACCAGATCAATCCCGGCGAGGTGGTCATCATCCGCTACGAGGGTCCCCGCGGCTGCGGCATGCCCGAGATGCTCATGACCACGGAAGCCATCGTGTGCGACGAGCGGATCAACGGCTCGGTGGCTCTCATCACCGACGGCCGCTTCTCCGGCGCCACCCGCGGCGCGGCCATCGGCCATGTCTCTCCCGAGGCGGCCGCCGGCGGTCCCATCGCCTTTATTGAGGAGGGCGACCTCATCTCATACAGCGTCCAGGACCGCACCATCAACCTCACCGGTATCCATGGCAAGCCCTGCACCGTGGAGGAGGCCACCAAGGTCCTGGAGGAGCGCGCCAAGGCCGGCATCCTGCCCCGCGAGAAGCGCAAGGGTTTCTACAAGCTCTATACCGACCATGCTCTCTCCGCTATGAAGGGCGCCGGTCTGGAATAAGTTCCATTCTCCCATCCCCCCGTCTCCTCGACGGGGGGATCTCTTTTTCCCGCAGGATTTGCCCCGGCCCCTTGACAATGTCCCCAAAGCGCGCTATCATAAGGACAATTCCAGATGGCGTTTTGGTTTTGTATTTCCAATTCGGAAAATGTTTTCACGATACGGAAAATATGCGCGTCGCGCAGAAAAGAGAGGGTACGAAAATGAAAGCAGCTTATTTGACCCCCGCGATCACCATGTTCCACGCCGATGGCAGCCTGGACCTGGACAGCCAGAAGAAACTCTATGAGAACCTGATTGCGCAGGGCATAGACGGCATTTTGGTCGAGGGCAGCAGCAGCGAGTTTTTTGCCATGAACATGGAGCAGCGCCGCGCCATGGCGAAGTTCGCCATTGATACCATTGACCATCGGGTCAAGCTCATCGTGGGCACCTCCAGCATGGTCGCCGACGAGATCATCTCTTTCTCCAATTACTGCCTGGAGCAGGGCGCTGACGCGGTCATGATCCTCCCCCCCTACTATTTCCACTTTGACGATGAGGCTCTGCTCCAGTACTACGACCATCTGGCCGGCGCCATCAACGGCCCCATCTATATCTACAATTTCCCCGCCAACACCGGATACACCATCTCTCCCCACACCGTGGTCAAGCTGGCTAAGCTGCACAGCAACATCGTGGGCATGAAGGACACCATCTCCGGCATGGACCACACCCGCGAGCTGATTAAGGTGGTCAAGTCCGAACTGCCCGACTTTGAGATTTACTCCGGCTTTGACGATAACTTTGCCCACAATGTCCTCTCCGGAGGGGACGGATGCATCGGCGCCCTCTCCAATGTGGTGCCCGAGCTCTGTGCCGCTTGGGTCAATGCCTTCCGCAACAATGATCTGGAGGGGATCGCCAAGGGACAGCAGACCATCAACCGCCTCATGGACCTCTACACGGTCCGCAGCCCCTTCCTGCCCGTGCTGAAAGAGGCTCTGAAGCTGCGCGGCATTGCTACCTCCAGCTCCAGTACCTTCCCCATGCCCAATGCTACCGTTGAGGACGACGCCCAGATCCGCGCCCTCTTCCACCGGGAGGGTATCCGCTGATGAATACGGCCGAATATCTCAATCATATCTTTTCTCTGGAGGGCAAAACCATCCTGGTGACCGGCGCGGCCGGCGGGATCGGCGCAGCTATCAGCGCCGGCCTGGCCCGTGCCGGCGCGGAAGTCGCCCTGTGTGGGCGCACGCTCTCCAAATGTGAAGAGCTGGTGCATCAGCTGAGCGCGGAGGACTGCCATGTGTCGGCCCATCTCCTGGATGTGGCCGACCGCTCCAGCATCCAGTCCTGTGTGGACGAAGTGGCCGTCCGCTATGGAAAGATCGACGTGCTCTTCAATGTGGCCGGCATCAATAAGCGTGAGGGACTCCTGGATGTGGAGGAAGAGACCTACGACCGCATCATGGACACCAACCTGAAGGGGCTTTTCTTCATGAGTCAGGCCGTTGCCCGGGAGATGTACAAGCGCAAGCGCGGACACATCATCAACATCGGCTCCCACAATGACGAGGGGATGCTGGGCGGCTGCTCGGTCTATGGCGCGGCCAAGAGCGGCGTGATCGCCCTCACCCGGGCCATGGCGGTGGAATTTGCCCAGTACGGCATCCGGGCCAACGCCATCAGCCCCGGCCATATCTTGACCGAACTGACTCAGGTCACCTGGGATCATCCCACCCGTTCCGTCTACCTGAAAGACCGGATCGCCATGGGACGCCCCGGCCGCCCGGACGAACTGGTCGGCATGGCCATCATGCTGGCCTCCGACGCATCCAGTTATATGACCGGCCAGGCCTATCATGTGGACGGCGGCTGCCTGTGCGGCGGCGCCCCCTGGGAGTATGACACCAAATATTGATCTCTTTCTAAAGAAAAGAAGCGGGAGCACAGATGGTTCTGTGCTCCCGCTTCTTTGTATTTTATTTATGCCGCTGTGAAAGGAAGAGGAATTACTTGGAGGCCTTGAGGGCCTTGATGGACTCGATGAGCATGGGTGTGACCTTGAAGAGGTCGCCGGCAATGCC
>JAHAEW010000123.1 GCA_018374635.1 Clostridiales bacterium | reverse complement strand
GCGCCCGGTCCTTCTGGGACAGAATGACCTCCTCCCGTCCCGTGGACGACGCCTCCGCCGCCAGCCCCGCCAGCAGCCCTACGTATTCCCCGTCCGGCAATTCCGACAGTTGCTTTAATGCCGCGGCAAAGGCACGCTCCCTCATTTCCTGCTCGGTACTGAGCCGTAAATTGCGTGCCGCTAAGATTGCAGCATGGGAGAGGCGTTCTTCCCGAAGGGCGGACTCCCTCTCGCTGCGCTCCAACAGGGCGGTGCTCTGAATATACGCCTGTTCTTGATAAGCGGAGAGACATTCCTTCGCTCTGGCCCTGGCTTGGGCCAAAATCTGATCTGCCTCAGTCTGTGCATCAGCGATAATTTGCGCTGTAATCGCTTGGATTCCGTTCATTTGCTCCCACCTTTCTCCCTCGTGCTGCTCCTTACAGGGTGTTCATCAGCAGCAATACAGAGGCCAGCAGGGACAGGATGGCGTAAAACTCCACGATACCGCATAGAATAATTCCCTTCGCCCAGTCGTCGGGCTTTTTGGCAACCACATTGATGGCGGCTGCGGCCACACGGCCCTGATAGAGCGCGGAGAGCCAGCCGCCGAGGGCCATGGGGACACAGGAAACAAAGATGGTCAGTCCGTCCGTCACAGAGAGGTCGGTAATGCCGCCGGAAAAAGCGCCCATGGTAAACAGCGCAAAGAACCATATAACCAAACCATACAGGCCCTGAGTGCCGGGCAGAACTTGAAGAATCAGGCATTTGGAAAAGTGCTCAGGGGTTTCGCTTAAAACGCCGGTAGCCGCCTCGCCGACCATTCCAGTACCTCTGGCAGAGCCTACACAGCAAAGTCCTACCGCAAGAGCGGCACCCAGAAACGCCAGGCCAATACCGCCAAACTGCGCAATAAAGTCAGCCATATCAATCTTCCTCCTTGATATCTACATATTTTGTGTTGATGAGCAGCGGCCGGAAGGGCTTGCCGCCTTCTTTGTAGAACCGTCCAAAGAACTCCAGACATTGGAGCCGCAGATCGTGGACATAGCAGCCCAGCAGATTCAACATGAAGTTCAGCGCGTTTCCTACCAGGGAGATGATAACGAAGCCTGCCACCGAGTCGGTTACCTCACCCAGGGTATTAAACACCTGCGCGATGACGCTGCCAGCCAGCATTAGCGCCATAAGGCGCGCGTAAGACAGGATATCACTGAAAAAGCCGGTGGCTCCATTGTATACCGTCCCAATCAAAGCAGTGAGCTTCCCGAAGCCCTTTGCATTCCGGGTTCCCCCGTAGAGCAGCATGAGAAGCCCAATCAAAAGGACAATGGGATATCCGCCCAAATTTCCGATGCCCACCACCGCCAGGGCCACCCCTGCCAAAATAATCCACCAAGTTCCTTCGTCCCACAGCGCATCAGTCCAGGTGCCCGCTTGTACCTTCCGCACAACACTGATGGCCATACCGGTCAGTACCTGCAGCAGCCCCAAGGCCAGAGAACCAATCAGGATAGCCAGCGTATCCGTAAGGGGAGTAAAGAGCGCGGGCAGAGCGGTAAAGGTTGTGTCCGGGCGGATCAGCTTCGCCAGACGGGGGAGAAAGTCACCCAAGAAGCTTCCGGTAAGCGCTCCCATCACAAACGTACTGATCCCGCACAGGATCAAAAGCCCGGCCATATGCTCCATCGTTCCGCTCGGCCGCAGCTTCCTGCGCATAAAAATGCCACCGGCGAGCATGAGAAGCCCGTAAGCCATATCGGCCATCATCATTCCAAAAAAGAAGATGAAAAAGGGAGCCATAAGCGGGTTGGGATCCACCCCGTCATAGGCGGGATAGACATACATGTCGGTGACCATATTGAGAGGGCGGGTGAGCCGGTTGTTTTTGAGCTTGACAGGCACCTGAGGGTATTCGTCCGGCTCCGGATCAGTGGCCTCCCAGGCGGCGGAGTACTGCGAGAGCAGATGCTCTACGTCGGAAAGCTGTTCCGCCGGAACCCAACCCTCCAGAAAAAACGTGGATGTAGAGGAGAGCAGTTTCTCTTTCGCCTCCATACGTTGGATATCCTGCGTCATGCGGTCTATGCAGATCTGAAGCGCGGTCTGGTGGCCGGCCTCCTGTGCCAGCCGAGCCCGGCATGCCTCTAGTTCCTGTGAAAGTATCCTCTGCCGATCCTCAATCTGATCGATGTTTGACCGGGCGGTCCCCTTCCAACCTCGAAAGCTTGTGGCGGTAAAGCCAAAGCTTTTTAAGGCATCCCGCGCGGCTTCCCCTGCTTTTCGGTGACAGAGTACCAGTACATATTGCAGCTCTCCGGCCCGGCCCGCCCATTGTACCTGGCAGAGCTCGGTCGTCTCGGCCAGGGCGGCCTCCACCGCCTGATGACTTGCCAGGCCGGAGAGCGTCCCGAACAGCACTAATACATGTTTCGTAGAAGCGGTATCCAGGGGAACGTCCAGCCCCAGCCAGGGCGTCAGGGCCTCTCTCTGCCCGATAAGCTTGTTCTGTTCAGCACAGATACTGTCGCGCTTTTTTTCAAGCGCGGCAACGCGTTCGACCGTTTCCTCCGCCTCCAGAACTATCTGTCGGTCAAACAGTTCCCGCTCCGTAATTCGGGGCCGGGAGGGGAAGCGACCTTTTTTATTTGTAGGGGAACAGCGCTTCAGCCGCTCCAGCGTGGCGCGAAACTCGTCCATCCTGAGCTGTGCATTTGCCAGCTCCCCGTCGCTCTTTGCGGTAAAGCCCTGCCAGCCTGGATCTGAACTTGGCTGTGTTGGCGCACGAAGTTCGACGCAGCCAAGATGCTGGAGTTTCCGAAGGAGTTCCTCACAGTCGGATGCCATGCCGAAGATACGCAGCCGTTTCATTTTGACAATAGACATGAGTCTCCCACAACCCTTCTGACAATAAGTGCGGCCGCGTCTGCAAGCCGTTCTTCCGCCTGCCTCCGCAGGCCGTCACAGGCACGCCGCGCCTCTGTCATAATCGCGTCTGCACGAAGCTGCGCAGCTTGTTCCGCTTGTGTATCCTGTTCCCGCCTCTGTGCCTCCGCCTCACGGAGCGCCTGCTCCAGTGCGGCCTGCCCCTGCCGCTCCGCATCAGAGAGCAGTTTCTTTGCCTGCTCCACAGCCAGAGCTTGGTATTCTTTCGCCTTGTGTTCAGCCTCCTCGATTTGCTGAACCGCATTTTTCGTCATCATTTCCTCACCGCCTTCCTGCATCTGCATTCCGCACACCCGGCAGTTCTCGAGATATCAGTTGCAGCCTGCCGGGCAGCTCCGAATGGGGCTGCCTGACAGGCTGCAAACTTTGGCACGTATCCTACCCGGGCAGCATAGTTCCGGTATCCAGATATCTCGTGTGCCAGGAGAGCGCCTGCTGGAGATTATGGGGAGTATGGCCCCCATATTTTGCGGCGTCCTTTAAGTATTCGCGCAGAAGCGGACGATATTGAGGGTGCGCACAGCGTTCCACGATCAGTTCCGCCCTTTGCCGCGGCGATTTCCAGCGCAGATCCGCCAGTCCCTGCTCCGTGACAATTACCTGCACATCGTGTTCCGTGTGGTCGATGTGGGAACACATGGGGACGATACAACTGATCGCCCCCTCTTTCGCCACCGAGGCTGTGGCAAAGATGGTCAGTCCCGCATTGCGTGCAAAGTCTCCGCTGCCGCCAATGCCGTTCATCATCTTATTTCCCATGATGTGAGTGGAGTTGACGTTGCCGTACAGATCACATTCAATGGGGGTATTCATGGAGATCAGCCCCAGGCGCCGGACCAGCTCCGGATTGTTGGCAATCTCCTGGGGGCGGATTACCAGCCGCTCCCGGAAGAAATCAATGTTTTCATAAAACAGTTCCAGCTTTTTCTGGGAGAGAGAAACCGCCGTAGTGGAGGCCCCTGCCATCTTTCCCTCCCAGATCAGCTCCAGCGCAGAGTCCTGTACGACTTCGGTATACATGCGCAGGCCGGTAAAGCCGCTGCTTCCCAGACCGGCCAGTACAGCATTGGCCACGCTGCCCACGCCCGATTGGATGGGGGACAACGAGGCCGGCTGCCGGCCGGCTGCCACCTCCTCCTTCAGGAAAGAGATGATGTGCGCCCCGATAGCCGCACTGACCTCGTCCGGCTCTTTAAACACAGGGCAGCCGCCCGGATCATTGGTCACAACGATGGCGGCAATCTTGCGGAAGTCACACGGAATTGCAGCGGTTCCGATGCGCTGTGTGGCATCCGTAAGCGGGATCGGCTCATGTCCTACTCGGTAGATGTCATGCATGCCGTACAGCTCCAAGGGAAGAGCCTCATTGACCTCCAGAATAATCTGATCCGCCTGGTACAAGAAGCAGTCGGAAGCGCCCACTGCCGCAGACGGGATCACGCCATCCTCCGTGACAGCGGCACACTCCACCAAGGCAAAGTCAATATGCAGACCGCCTCGGTTAATAAACTCCGGCATATGGCTTAAATGCATATCGGAGTAGCCCACTTCGCCCGCATTGATGGCGTTGCGCATGGACTTGTTGCTCTGATAGGGATACCGCATGGACAGCAGACCCGCTCTGGTCAGCTCACCATCTAGGGCATCCCCTACTGAGGCTCCGGTCAGAATGGTCAAGTGGTCGGCCTTTTTCTGACGGGCCAGCTCGTGGGGCACCGCCTTGGGCTCGCCTACCAGGGTGAAGCCGGAGCAGCCAATCACACTTCCAGACTGGATCAGTGCCGCGGCCTCTTCCACGCTCTTGATCTTATCGCGCAGGGATGCAGCAATACGTTCCATATTTCACGCCTCCATACATTACGCCTTTCGGCTGGCCAGCGCGTCCAGGCGGCGATTGCGGAAATAGAGGCAGATGTCGATGGAAACCATGACGATGTTGAGGATGTAGAAATAGAATACATAGGTCAGGTTCTGGGTGACAATCTTGCCAATGATGGCACTGACGTAGCCTGTCCAGATGAACACCTCAAAGAACAGGCTTTTCCCCTTGGCGGTGCGGGACTTTGCGGACTTATAGACAGACAGCGGCCAGGACAGGCCGAAGCAAATGACCATGATGAGCTCAAAAATCTCTCCCATTTGAATCACCAACGCCGGAAGCCGCCCAAAGGCGCTCCTGGCATCCTTTCTGATAGATTTGAGAGGGGGTTCTCTTCCTCAGGGGCGGCGCCGGACGGTCACTCGATGGACAGCAGCGCGGCGCCGGACTTGACCTTGTCGCCGACGGAGACCAGTACGTCCTTGACAACTCCATCCTTTGGGCAGGGGATGGGCTGCTCCATTTTCATGGCCTCCATAGTGCCCAGGTTATCGCGGGCCTTTACGGTGTCGCCGGGCTTGACGTTGATGGCGACGATGGTGCCGGGGATGCGTGCTTTGATTTCCATAATAAGTTCCTCCCTTAATCAAATATCACTGTGCATCGTTTTTACACCATGCCTATGGTGGTGACGAAGATACCGGCGGCAATGGCGGAGGTGATGACGCCGGAGATATTGGCACCCATGGCCACCGGCAGGATAACGGCGAAGGGATTTTCATCCTGGGCGGCGTGCTGGGCCAGCTTGGCGGTGGTGGGCACGCAGGAAACGCCGGCGATGCCGATGGTGGGGTTAAAGTCCTCGCGCTTGGCTTTGTGCACCAAATACATGAGCCAGCCGCCCAGCAGGCCGCCCACCGCGGAGATAGCCAGGGCAAGAATCCCGATGACCAGAATAATGATCACAGTGGGATTGAGAATGGTGGAGGCCTCGCACAGCACCCCCAGGATCAGGCCCAGGAAGAAGGTGCCGAAATAGGAGAGGCCCTCCTCGAGCAGCTCCGTGTACTTGTTGATTTTGGCCTCCTTTACGGCCATGCCGATGAAGAAGGACAGCAGCAGGGGAGCGGCTACGGGCAGCAGCAGGCAGAGGACGGTACAGGTGATGATGATAAACAGGAATTTGGACTTTTGAGAGACCTCGGGAACCTCAACATACATGTCAATGCCGCGGTACTTTTTGGGCACCATCAGCTTGATGATGTAGGGATATCCGCCG
>JAHAEW010000122.1 GCA_018374635.1 Clostridiales bacterium | reverse complement strand
CTCTTATGCGACAAAACGCACCGGCGCCGGACAATGATGTCCGGCGATGACCGACAAAACAGCCCGTCTATTTCACGACAGAACAGGCCGTCTGCGACATTTGGAATTATGAAAGAATCAATCATAAAACATAAAAAGGTCTTACCGATTTGCAAAAATCGGTAAGACCTTTTGTTATTAATAAGCTATGCGTTGCACTTAAAGACCTGTGATGATCTGACTGAAATCCAAGAGGTGTGAATTGGGAAAGTATTATCAGATACAAAAAATTTTTTCTTAAAAGCACCGTTTTCCCGGCTAAAGCACCGCAAGAGCCGGAGACAGAATGAAATCTCCTCATTCCCACTCGCTCCTGTTAGATGTTTTCTAAACAGATTTGCTTATGGGATTTAGCTCAGAGTATTGGCATTCTTTTCATTATTCAGATAGTAGGGGCTATCTGATTTTTTGTTGCCATGGTGTTGCCACCAATGAATTTTTCTGATGATTATTCTGTCGGAGTCCATGTTTCAATAATTGAATTACCAATATCAGAAATTTGAGTCAACAAATTATTTCTGACATCAGCATCATTCTCATTGTGTGCTTCCCGCACCAATTCAACTAGGTGCATATGCTGGTGGTTTCTTTCATCAAATTCAGGCAACCGCATATGTTTGAAAATATCGCCCACTTGTATCATGATGTGAAAACTGGCAATAAATTTTTGGACAAGACTGCATGTAAGCAAGCCACATAAGTAGAGTGCAGTGGTTTCATCGTCAAACTCTGCAAAGTAAATTTTGTGATCCGGAACAACAATTTTCTCGCCGACACCTTGCAGTGTTCTCGTATTAACTACCGCTACAGGGAGTCCGCTATTACCAGGCTGTTCAGGCCAAACTACTTTCCATGGCGCAAATGTATAGCCACCCACATTATATACCGCATAATATGGAGCGGAAGGCATTCTTGTCCGATATGTGGAGCGACTCCGCAGCTGCTGTTCAAATGCACGGAAATAATCATATAAAAGCCGATTGTTTTGCTCAACTTCCGTTTCTGCTTGGGATAGCCATGTGGATGTAATTCCGCGATTTGGGACGATTGCATATAACTCATGCTGCGGGTTATACTGGCAGGCCTTCAGGTCGGAAGCTCCCTTAATCACCGGA
Organism: Clostridiales bacterium; assembly: GCA_018374635.1. GTDB lineage: Bacteria > Bacillota > Clostridia > Oscillospirales > Oscillospiraceae > Pseudoflavonifractor_A. The sequence continues at coordinate 4,970 of JAHAEW010000122.1, read as the reverse complement.
TAAAGCAAATTGTGTTCTACCCAAAAACGACGTTTAGGGCCAATGTTTGTGCGACCTGCTTCAGGCCTTGTTTCGATTTGTACACGGGTGCCATCGTACGACACATTAACTACATTTACAAAGTATACACCATTAAGATCACATGTAATTCCCTTACGCCCCTCCGTCCATGTACATTTGCCAACTAATTTTTTGCATATGTCAAAATCACCGGAAGGCAGGATTGCCCAAGGGGACGAGCCTCCTTGAACTGGATTTGCTTCAAGAAAAGTGCGAGTAGTCCGATTTAATACCTCTTGTTTTGTGGCATGCTCCGGAATTGTGCGTGATTTTCCTTGGGCACTACTCCATACAGCATAGTCAACGGGGAAAGACGGCTGTACTCCGCCTTTTTTTGCGACAAAAATCACAGTTTTATTTGCCGCATCAGGAAATGGTTTTAGGGCTTTCAAATCCTCTACACTTTCAGGGAAAAGGAAATTATTCTCATCAATGCGAAAACGTCTAAATCCCTCCGAGGATGCTGACTGGAAGTGTGTTTGTGTAAGCAAGAAGATCAGTTGCCCACCACTTCTGAGCCATTTGTCAGAGACTGTGTAGGTGATAAGTCCAGAAATGTCCAACTCATTCCCGCCGTAATAAGGTGTACGTGAGAAAATATCATATTTACGGCATGTAGGAGCCACTCTGTTCCGATACAGTTCTGGTAACTTTGACCAGCGGACCCACGGGGGATTGCCAACTATTACATCAAACTCACCCGCGGTTGATGACCAGAAGTAATTGCGGACAATTCGGAACCAAATCCCGTTCCAATTTCTTCTATGAAGATCTAAGACACGTGCATAAGTTGATGAAAGTATAGGCTCCCAAGATTCTCTTTCTTCTACAGTTATCGCATTGTGCACAAGGAGTCCATCTATCATACGAACAGGCTCCATATCATTTTCCACACATTCACCCATGATAGAAAACACCGTATCAAGCCGATCTCTACTTTGTGACAATACTGTTGGCAAGGTAATTGTCAAATCAGCTACGTTGCTTCCTATGACATAGTTCACTACGCTAGTATCTCCCTCATCGGGAGCCGGAGCATAGATTGCATCTGCCAGTAATATAGGAATCTCAATATGTATCCCTGGAGCTTCAGCAATCAGGTCAGAAAGCGCAATCAGATAATTTACACGAGCTGTTTGCACCGCCAGTGGGTTTAAATCAAATCCCCACACATTTTGAGTTATTCTTTGTAACAGATCTACAGCAGACAAATTTGAGCATTCTCGAATCCTTTTTATAATTGCTAATAGAAACGAAGCAGAGCCACAAGTAGGGTCAAGGAATTTTAGCTCATCAAATTGGCCTTCAACTTTATCTAAAGTCACGTCTACAAGCCAATCTGGCGTATAGAATTCTCCCAAGCTCTTTCTCAACACTTGCGGCACGATATTCTGATAGAATCGTTTAAGCACATCATTTGTCTGAGCATGGGACAGGTCTTCCATTTGATACAAAGAAAGTTTTATCAGAACCTCTTTTAATGATGTAACAATATCATTTACAACTTCAGGATATACATTGCTTGTACATGCATCAATATACCAACTAAACAACGGCTCTTCCACGAAACCGTGTATATTTGCCCTTGTATAAAGTTGTGAGCGTTCGATATCCAAATCTAGCATCGAGATAAGCTCGTAATCACTTACAGACACAGCATTTTGGGCAAAATCAGAATATGATGTTAACTCGGTAAGATGAGAAACAATCTCAGCAGATAAGAGTTTAATAATAATTGAATCAAATGTGTGAATCACGAAAAGGATACGAGACAACTTATCAGTTGATGTGCTAGTACAAGTAAAACCAATAGAGTTTATAATTGCTTCCACTTGAAAAGAACTAAGATCAGCTACTTGCCCATATAAAGCTTTCCATTCTTGGTAAAGCATCTTGACTTTGTTGTTATTAGGATCATCAAGATATAGCATTAACGCAGTAGCAAGAGCCTGCATGAGATTACCACCAGCAACTGAACCATGACCAAAATCTTCAATTAAATTCGTTGCTGTTACTGCTCTACGGCAAGACTGGCGGCATGCTTCGAACACCATTTGCACACTATCTGGAGAGAGTGGCATAATGGGGCCAGGAATGGGCTGTCCATTTTCAGATGAAATGTGAACAAAAGCAATCGATTCACCATCGATGGCAATTCCTTGATAATGACGCACATCTAAACCTTCAATACCAGCCTTTGCAGGGATATATCTTGAGAGTTCCTCTAATGCTTCCTGAAATTTAGCACTATTTTGATTGCCATGAAATAGGCCTACATTCTTAAACTCAATAATAACTTGATTGTAGTCAGCATCAGATCGCCCTCTCTCTGCATGAAATGTGATCGCGAGCGTATTCTGTAAAATGGTAAGCCAACCTAGTCTAACTTCCTCTTCTGTTTGCCAATCTACGCGCTGGCGATTGAGCTGATTGTATTGTTCGGTATACATTATTTTTCCCTCATGACACAATTATTTCTCTTACAGCAGGCTTCAATCGAAACCGTTGAACTTGTTTTACTTGGTCGTTTCCTGCGTTAATTCCATTATATCTCCAATGTCACACTGTAAAGCCGTGCAGATTTTTACCAGCACATCTGTAGTAACATTTTCATTTTTTCCTAATTTCGCCATCGAAGCATGGCTGATTCCTGCCGCCGCACATAGATCTTTTTTCTTCATATCTCTGTCAATTAGTAATTTCCAAAGCTTTTTATAACTAACAGCCATCTTCCACACCTCAGCAACAAGTTATATATTCTGAAAACGCTGAGCGCTATTCAGTGTTCGCAAACTTTTGGGTTATTATATCATATTTGCCTTAGTGCTTCAATAAGGGATTGTGAAAGATGAAAGGCTAACAGTTAAAGTTTTTAAATAGTGCGCGACACAATTAAGTGTTAAAGTATTTATGGTTAGTAATTACTTTCAAATACCTGTCCGGCTCACCATTTAAAATTAGATTGACATACTCCAACGGAGCGTTATAGATCAACCAGTCCAGTTCTGACCCGCTGGTGCATACTGTTTGCCACCTCGTTCGCCACGGCGGTGCAGTCGATGGAGAGCAGCGTCCCGTCTTCTAGGCAAAGTTCCACGCAGGCGGTGTCCAGGTTTAACTCACAGGACAAAATCTTTCTCATAGTCGTTACCTCCTAATACTTAAATTTCGGTTGATTTTCCGCAGCGACACAAGGTTCGTTTCGCTAATTTTAGAATCTGGCAAGCAATGCGTGTGGCTATCCACACACAAATCCAGCAAGCAATGCGAGTGTTAATACACACTCACATTTCCTGCCGTCTGCTTGTTGAGGGCAGTGCCCCCCAAGCCCCCTTTGAACACAGGATTTCATTCTGTGGCTACGCGTTCTGCGAACGCTTTGAAAGGGTACGCCAAAGCGCCGTCCCCTTTAAGATACCATGGAACAAATCGTTCCACCCTTACGCCTGATGGCTACTGCGAAACACAGTAGCCCTCGCTAGATGCGTAGGCAAAGTATTTTCCCATCGTTCGCATTTACTTTGCACCCTGTGCCCTGGTTTCAAGGCATGAGGGCTACTCCTTAATGATTACATGGTACGCCCTAAAATAGGGCTCACCTGGAAAGATGGGGTGGCAAAACACCACCTCACATTTTTTTCCGCAACGGTGGCGACGGTCGCAACGGTGCTGGGAGTCCCCCTCAAAACACCGTCGCGACCGTTGCAAGCGTCGCGCTTTACTTGATTACTTCAACATAGGTGCTTCTATCACCACGTAGGTCAGCCGGATACGCCGCCCTTCGTGTTTGATTTTGTATTCATACTTCACCTGATGTTCTTCCAGCAGACGACTGGCATTTACATTCAGATGCTTAGTAAGGCGGTTCACTGCCATATCCAACCGAAGGGCTTCGGCAAGCTCTGTTGGGCTGCCTTCCCATTCGCGGTTCTCGTCAGATACGATTTTCGCTACCGCTTCCAGCACCGGGTCCGGAGGTTGCTTCCAAAGCTCATTCTCTGCATGGTCGAGAAGCCATACCAAACGCTCCTGATCTTTACTTAAATACAGCCGCTGATCCGGCTGATCCCGTCCGCTGATTTCCAGTGTGGCCTTTCCGTCAGTTCGTTTTTCTTTCTGCATAATGAGGGCCCCATCTGCACAGCCCGACAGTCCGGTGGTGCCGGAAATCTTCTCAAAGCTATCTCCCGCAGGCTGCTTTCTGGTGTGGTGGACAATCAGGATGCAAACTCCATGCCGGTCTGCAAATTGTTTCAGCTTTCCAATCACCTCATAGTCGCTGGAATAACTGTAGTTATCGCTCACCATCTCCCGAACTTTTTGAAGGGTATCCACGATAATCAATTTGGTATCACTGTGTTCCCGGACAAACTTTTCCAGCTGTTCATCCAGACCGCTGCCGATCATCTTGGCGCTGGTAGCAAAGTGGAGGGTGCTTGTCCCTTCCACACCAAACATACGGAACATCCTGCGCTGCAAACGGCTTTCGTCATCTTCCAGAGCAAGATAGAGGACTGTTCCCTGATGAACCTTGTAGCCCCACAGATCCTGCCCGGTGCTGACATGGTGGGCTATTTGTGCCACCAGAAAAGATTTGCCGATTTTGGGCGCTCCGGCAAGGATATATGCTCCAGTATAGAGCAGGTTTTCAATCACTGCGGACTTTACCTCAAATACATTATCCATCACCTCATCCAGGGTTACAGTGTGCAGGTAAGCTGGGTCGCTCATGCGCTGTATCCTGCGGTACATTTCCTCCAGACTTTCCTGCGGATTTACAACTTCATCATTGATTTCTTCCTTGGAAGTGGTTATACTAATGTCAGAATTTTTAGAAATTGACTGCCCATCGTCTGCGCCAACAGATGAGTCCTGGGTGGTCAGTTTCTTTTTTTCATCGATCATAGGCA
>JAHAEW010000017.1 GCA_018374635.1 Clostridiales bacterium | reverse complement strand
TCATCTTCGACGGATCATACCCAGTCCAGGACGGAGTTTTTCCAGTCCCGTCATAGGTAAGGACTCCATTTTGAACAGGGACAGCCACCTCAATGGGGTTGACTGTAACATTCAAGCTGGCGGTCTTGGTCACACCCTCATAGGTATAACCGATCTCCACCGGACGGCTCCCCAAAGTAGAGAAAGCGGTCTTGGGATAGGTGTATCCCGAAACCTCCTCCGTAGAGTCATCCGAGAATTTGGCAGTGACCACCATTCCCGCAGGGGCAAATTCCTCCAGATAGTGATAGACCATCTTGGAGGGGTTGTTGGTAACGGCAATGGATACCAGCACCTTCTGCACAGTAACCGGCACACTTGCCGTCTTGGTGATGCGGCCTTCGGTATAGGTGATAACCACCTCCGTCACTCCATCCGTAAGGACTTGGGGAGACACGGAATATCCGGTCACATCCGAAGTGAGACCATACCCATAGCCCGCGGTAACGACCATGCCCGTGGGGTCAAAGGACTCTCCGGACTTGTAGGTGGTCTTTTGGGGCGGCTTGGTAATTGTCAGGGTCTCCAGCCTCAGAGTACCGCCTCCGCCGCTGCCGCCGGTCATGTTAAAGACCTTGCCGACGTTTGCATTACTCATTATTCTGCTCGACCTCCAGTCGCAAAATATAAATGGTCAGATTTTCCGTTGGAGTTACCTCGCAGTGAAAGGTGACCTGACCGTTAACGGTGATATTGTCAGCTTTCACGCCAGTCTCGCTGACTGCCATAAAGCAATCCGCGTCAGCGCACACAATATACCAGTATTTTTCGTCAGCCAAAAGGATGTTGTCCTTTACAGTCTGAGCTCTGCCGCTCCAGTTCTCGGCCGGCAGAGTAACGGTAGTACCGCTATGCTGTGCACCCTCCAGCAGAGGAATGATCGACTCTAAAAGCTGGTCGACGCGGTTCAGGGTATCGAGTTTTCCCCTTTCTGCCAGAGCCCGCAACTGCTCTAAGGTTGTGGCTTTGTTCTCTGCCATGTTAGAGCTCCTTTCCGAAAAAATAAGAGGGGGACAGGAATACCCCATCCCCCTCCGCGGTTATCAGACGCCAACAGCGGCGCCAAAGACCTCATCCAGCATCTGATTGACTTCCTCATCGGCCGCAACCTCAATGCCGTCCAGCTTGGCCTTGTCCTCCTTGGACATCAGACCATTTGCCTGGCTGGTAGCAGGCTGATAGGTGGTGTCCTGTGCGGGGATACCGAGAGCAACGATATCCTCCTTGGTCACATCGTCGCCGATGACCGCATGACCCTGATTATCCTTACCGACCTTCTTGAAGCCGGCTTCGACCGCCTCAGCGGCAGGGTGAGTGTAGACCACGGTCTCCTGGCCATTGATCTTGATGTTGCCGTTGACCTCGGACTTCTCCACCTTGGTCGCGCCGGAGGCAATGTCCTTCAGCGCGGCGGTGATCTTGCCTTCAATGGCGGCCATTACGGTGGCGTACTCGTCCTCGTCGCCGCCAATACTGGCAACGATACCGTTCAGCTTGGTGATGGCGGCGTTCATCGCGGAAGCGTCATTGGGGTGATCCTGAATCCACCGAGCAATCTCAGTCAGAGTATCCAGGGCCTCCTGGGCGCCCTCGGGGATCAGCTGAGCGGCCAGCTCCTCGTTGGCGATGGTGCGGGCGCTCTTACCAGCATCCGTACCGATCAGAGTGGCCAGATCGGCGCCGGAAGCCTTGCCGTCCAGCACAGCCTTCAGAGCGGTATCCAGATCGGCCTCAGAGATCTGAGCCTTGTAGGCCAGGGCCGCCAGACCCGTCACCGCAACATCCTTGCCGGCAACAGACAGAGTGCCGTTGGTAGCACCAGAAGCAATCAGAATGTCCACCATCTTGTCGGCGATGGCCAGGGCAACGCCGTTGACCTTAACGCCTACCAGGGACTTGGATTCGACCTTGCTGATCTCACTCTTGGTGCGCTGAGCCAGAAGCTTCAGCTGTTCGAGAGTAGTGTGCTTAGACATAAATATGTCCTCCTTAAAAATATTTGTTTACGGCTCTTCGCCGAAAACATCATCGAGAATGTCCTCCACCTCTTCATTAGTGGCGGTATTGTCCGGAGCCTCAGGATTTTCAGGAGGTATCCAGGAGGACTGGAATGCATTGTCGAGGACTTCCTGAACCTCTGCATCTGTAGCAGTATTTTCCCGGATGACCTCAAGGATCTGGGCCTTCACGTCTCCGTCGATGTGGGTGGGCGGCATCAGTTGCGTGGGGTCAAGCGCGTACATGATCTTGCTGGCCAGACACCATACCGTGTCTTTCTGAACCCCATCCTTAATGCCGGAAACTCCGATTTTTAGATTGATTCCGGCCCGCTTCAAACACTCGGCCGGAATAATGCATCGGTCATCCGTCAACGCCACAGGCGGCTGCTGTACGCCGCCGGCTTCAAAGACAGCCGATTTGGCATAACCATCCCAACTCTGATCAAAGTGGAACTCCACAATATAGAGCTTGTCGGAGTTCTGTACCAAACTCTCGTCCTTGACCAGATGGGCATAGGTTGCTTTCACTGCGATCTCCATGGGCTTCGCCTCCTTGCTCACTGAATGGCCCCGTTCCCCGACAGCTCCAGCCGGATCAGGTTGACCGTCAGGTCCGCCGCCGGCTCTGTGTCGCAGGTCAGGGTGAGAAAGCCCGAGGTGGTGATGTTCTTGGGCTGCACATTGCAGTCAAGGAACTCCTCCTTACAGGCTTCGTCCGCGCTGAGGAAATACTTGTGGGTGCCCAGGGCCAAAAGCCGCTCGTCCGCAATGGTGACGCTCCCCTCCGACCACCCCTCGGCGGGGATAACCAGGTCGAAGGAGATACCCAATACGTCGCCGGCGCCCGTACCGTTCAGGCCGTTGTAGACCGAAATGGTGTAGGTAGACCCGTCTGTCATATGCACCGTGTAAATATCCGTGGTGCCCGGCGAGTGGTCGCCCTTGGTCAGCCGGATGTCCTGGATGCCCACGCCGATGGGGCCTTGCAGCTCACAGCTGATGTGGCTGTCGTAATAGGCCCCTGTTTCCGCGTCCCAGATCCACCAGGTTCCATTTTGAGGCTTGGGCGGCTTGCCGCTGTACTGCTCCGCTTTGGCGGCGCTTCCGGCGGCCTCTGCGGCGCTGTCAAGGGCGTCGGCCTTGGCCTGTTCTGCTGCTGTCCTGGCCGCTTCTGCGTCCTCCTTGGACTGGGCGGCGGTCAGGGCGTCCTCCTCGGCGCTCTCCTGGGCGGACAGGGCGGCTTCCTTCGCCGCTTCCGCGCCTGCTTTGGCGTCTTCCGCCTTGGTCTCCGAGGCCTTTGCGTTGGTTTCACTAACCTTGGCCGCGTCCCGCGCCGCCTCTGTGGCGGTCCTGGCTTCCTGAGCCGCTGCGGCGTCTGCCGTGGCTTGGGCACCCAGGGTCTCCACCTGATTGCGGACCTCCTTAGCCCGCTCTTCTGCCGCCTTGGCTTCGGCCTCGCTGAGAGCAGCGGCGTTCTTGGACTCCTCCGCCTCTCTGGCCTGTTGCAGAGCCGTCTGCTCCGAGGCCTTGGCGTTCTCCTCCGAGGTTCCGGCCCGTTCCGCTGCGTCAACGGCGAGGTCCGCGTACCCCTCCGCCGCAGTCTCCGAGGCTTTGGCGTTGGTTTCAGACTGGGCGGCTTTCCCGGCGGAGTCCAGGGCTTCAGCCGCCTTCTGCCCGGCGGTGTCCGCCTCGTTCTTGGCTTTTTCCGCGGAGGCCTTGGCGGAGTCCTTGGCCGTGGCGGCAAACTCCATGGCGCTGGAGGACTCCTTATTCATGGCGGCAAGGGCGTCGTGGATGGAACCCCGCACCTCCTCACCGTAGATCGCCTCCAAAATCTTCTTCAAAAAACTGCTGATGTCGGCCAAATCGGACCACCTCCTAATCTTCCAGCATCCAATCGATGGCCAAAATTTCCTCCCCCGTCAGGTTCCCCTCCGCTTCGCTGTACTTGGCGGTCATCAGCTCCACCTCATGGGTCATCTCGTTGAAGGGAGCCAGCTCGTCACAGAACGTCTTGAAATTGGGGGACTCCATTTTGAGGACAAAGGTGGGCTGTCCCCGTTCATCCTTCCCTTCCTCTCCGTACTTCTCGATCAGGCTGAGGCGGATGGTCTCATATTCCACCAGGGAGTTGGAGAGAAAGCGGTAGTTCCGGGCGGCGATGTAACCGATCCGATCCCGCCGGGACAGCAGTGGCTTGAGCGAGTGGAGCCGCTCAAACACTTCGGAATTTTTTAACATTTTCTTCATGGCTGTGTCATGCTCCTGTTCCTAAATCCAGACCTTGGACGTCTGCGGCGCTGAAATCCACGACCCCCTTGAAGTAGACGATCCCGTTTCGCCGCTGGCCAATGGTGATGTATCCGCCGCAGGGGCTGTAAATGTTGATGAGAGGGGCGTCGCCCTCGAAATATTCGATGGCCAGCATGTGGTAACGGCTGCTCCCGAAAGGGCCGTAGAGGTTGAAGCTTCCGAAGTCGCTCCCGGCGATGATGTTGAATTCCTCGCCATAAAACTCTCCACCCTCGATGACCGGGGAACGGATCGTGGTCTGGTCGATGTAGGTGCTCTTGATGTACCCTGGCATCTCGATGGAGTCGGCCAGCTTGTAAGCCCGTTCGGCCCTGGAATACGCGGTATCGGCATAATCATAGGCTTCATCCGCCAGGTTGTAAGCTTGATTGGCCATAGAATACGCCGGATTGGATTGAATGTTCTGATTGCTCACCTGGGCCCAGTTGATGGTGCTCCCGGCCCCCATGGTCACCTGGCCGTTGATGGTGATAAGGCCCGTCGGCCCCACGGCGAAGGTGACCGCCCCGGTGTTCTTGTTGGTGACGGTCAGGCCGTACAGGTCCAGATATCCGGCGGTAAACTTCTCTTTGGCCAGGTCCATCATGCTGTTGCCGTACTTGTCCAAAAAGTCCTCCGCCTGCACTGTGCCGCCGAAGGTCCCCTTGGCTCCTGCCAGCGTCCCCGCGAAGGTGCCCCGCCTGGCGTAGAGGTTACCCTGCTCGTCCACGGTGAAGTTTCCGTTTCCGATGTTGATGGAGCCCTTCTTCATGGTCAGGGTGCCCTTGTCCAGGTCTAGGATCACGTTGGAGTTGTAGTCCCGGATGACGCCCACCCGGAGCACGTTGCCGTTCAGCACCCCCGCTGTGATGTAGTCGGCCACGATGGCCCCGTCCATGGTGATGGCCAGCCCGAAGGTCTTTCCCCCGTCGTTGGAGTAGCCCAGGCCGTTCATGTTCCACTTCCAGAGCTTGTCAGCCTTGGTGTAGTCCCGGACGTTGGAAATATAGAGGGTGTCCGAGCCGTGCTCGTCCCTCGTGATGGTGATGTAGCCCGTGGTGGCCATGTTCATGATGTGGGTGGCGTTCTCCTGGGCCTCCTTGAGGATGTTGTGGGCCTTGGGGAGGTTTTCGATCTTGTCCAGCACGGCGGCGTTGGTCTGGTTGCTCACGCTGGTAAGGCCCACCTGTACCGAATCCCCCATTTTGAACTGGGTGTTCTCCGGGGCGTCCAGCGGGATCTCCAGCCTGGTCACCGGGAAGAGCCGGTCCAGCCCGTGGGGACGGGAGATGACCCGGATCTCGTCCAGCAGCTTCACCGCCTCAGTCTCCACGTCCAGATAGTGCAGGTCCAGGGCGGAAAGCTCCAGCTCCAAGTTGTCAAACTGAAGGTCTGCCAGATACTCCCTGGCCTTCTCCAGCAGCACCTGGGGGTCGCTCACATCGTCCCAGTTCACCGTCTTCGCGATCCAGCCATGGCTCGTCACTGCCTCGTCTGATTGGACGTACAGGCTTCCGCCGTTCACGCTCTCCACCGTCAGATAGGCGTCCAGCGCCTCGATGGGGCTGTCGTCCAGCCGGTTTCCCAGAGGGACGATGGCCGTGGCGTACTCGGCGGAGTCCCAGTTCCGGACAAAGTCCAGCAGGTTGGACCCGAACTGGATCACCTGGCTGCATGTGTCCGGGTAGTCCTTCAGATAGTCCAGATACCGCACCCCGTCCGCCTTGCGCACCCGGAGATGGCCGCCATAGGCTTCCACCAGGGCGTTGAGTGACTCCAGGGTCTTGCCATAGTTGGTGTAATAGGTGGGGAAGGCCTCGTCCACCACCGTCACCGCCCCGATGGCGAACCGGCGGTTCTCACCCACCTGCCCGTTGTGGACGGCGATGAGCTGGTCGAGGTACTCCCGGACCGATTTCCCGGCATACTCCGCCGGCGGCTGGACCGAGTCGTTGAAGAAGGCCAGCTCCCCCTCGCAGTAGAGCACCCGGTTGTTCCAGAAGTCCCGGCTCTCCGACAGGGCCCGTCCCGCCCAGATTTCTTCCCCGTTCTTCTTCACGGAAATATCTGTGACCATGCGGACGATGGTGTCGTAGGCCGCGTTGGTGGGCGGAAGGGTCATCTCCAGAGACCCGGCGGCGCTGTCCTCCAGAGTCAGCTTGGGGTTGACCACCTTCATGTTGTCCAGGGAAAAGACGTCGTTGTAAATGCACACGCCGTCTGCATAAATGCTATACATGGGTCACAACCTCCCCTGTCTGAAGTCCACGGAGACGGACCCCGTTCCCGTGTCGCACCACAGCTCCAGCGTGGCGCCCAGGTCGCCGAAGAACACAAACTCCGGGAACTGGATGACCCCGTCGGGGAGGAGCTTGGTCTCGTCCAGTCCCAGCGTGGGGTTGATAAAGCGGATGTGTACTCCCCGCTTATCCGAGCTGCTCACCCGGAACACGGGGCACACCGGGGCCCGCCCGAACAGCAGCGCCGCCAGCTTCACCGCCCGGACCTCCGTCGTCACCGCGATGTCCTTGAACACGGCGGGGCGGATGACGCCATTTTGAAAGTTGAAGGGGTCCCACAGCCAGTCGTCCGTGGAGGACAGGACTGACCACTTGTAGGGCCCCACGTCATAGTCGATGGTGATGCGCGACCAGTCCTTCTCCGACTTCCAGACGTTGACGGTGAACCGCCCCTCGTAAAAATACTCCGGGTCATCCTCCAGCACTGCCCGCAGCTTCTGCCCGTGCAGATAGTCCATGATGTCGGAATAGGCCATGTGCCAGGGCTTGAAGTCGTTCATCACGATAAACTCGATAGAGCCCGTCCGGTTTTGGTACACCGGATACCCGGTCAGGGATTGGGACAAGTCGATGACCCCATCCCCGCCGGGGATTTCCAGCGTCTTCACCTTCTGGGCCGGCGGATTGAACACGGGCCGGGAGGCGGGGACCAGCCGCCAGTCATCCCAGGTGTTTTTCCCGCCAATGGTGATGGAATGATACACGGCTCAGTTCCCCCTTCCTCTCCGTGTCGCCCTCTGTCCAAGGGCGTTGTCCATGGGTCCCGCCATCTCACCGACCAGAGTGCCGGTGTCCAGCACGACCCGCATCCGCTCCATGCGCTCCGTCATCTCTGCCATTTCACTGCGCAGGGTGCGAAGCTCCTCAATGATGTCGTCGTTGTCTACCTTGACCGTCATCCGGTTCTCCCCGGAGGCGTTTTGGAACGCCAGGCTGGCCTGTCCCGCCAGGCGGATGGACCGCAGGGGGTAGAACAGGCTGTCGATCTGGGTCGAGGCCCCGGTGAGGTCAGACAGGTCCAGCACCGGGCGTATGGTGGGCCGCATCTCCGCCTCGCCGCTCAGCAGGTCGGGGAGTCCGGCAATGGCGCCGGAAAGGCCGTCCACGGCGGAGTCCGCCATGTCTGCGCCGGCGGCAAAGGACCTTTCGGCATAGCCGGCCAGTCCGCTGACAAAGCCAAGGCCGGTGAAGGACCCCAGCTCCCGGAAGACCCGGGAGGGAGAGTTGATCTCCAGCGTGCTCTTCACCGCCTCCACGCCCGCCAGCGCCATGCTGGTCAGCTCGTCGATAAAGGTGGATTTGGACTGGGCCACGCCCTGGGCGAGGCCGGCGGGAATTTGCTGTCCCGTCTCCGTCCACCCGGCTTCCGACAGGATTTTCCGGGCCGCCTCGGTCATTTCCGTCATCTTGGCTTCCGTGTCCCGCTTGATCAGGCCCACATTTTCCGAGAATTCCTGCCGGAGGGAGGCCAGCTGACGGCTGGTATCCTCCTCCAGCTGGGCCATTTCGCTCTGCCAGGTCAGCCGGTACTCCTCCAGCTCCACCGCCGCGTCCGCCCGGAGCTGCGCGATCTGCTCCTGGGTCTCCACCCGAAGCCCCTCCAGTTCCGAGGTCGCCTGGTCACGGGCCTGGGCGTGCTTGATGGACCAGAGGGAGACATACTTCTCCAGCTCGTCATCGCTCATGGAGTTCAGCGCCCGGATCTCTTCGATGGCAGAGGGCCCCATCTCCTGAAGCTCCGCGATCAGGTCCGAGTCAACGCCCCTGGCGGAGAGCTGACCCAGAATATCCTGCCACTCGCCAAACTCCTGGACCTGACCCTCCAGATTCTGCATCAGCGTTTCACTGCTGACCGCTTCCTTCTTCGCGACCTCGTCAAAGAGGCCGTAGGACTGGTACAGGCTCTTGGTCCGGGACTCCACCGCGTCCTGATACTGCTGGTTCAGGGATTCGATGTCCCGTTCCAGCTGCTCGTTGATGGACTTGACCTTGTTGGCATAGGCCTCCTCCAGCTGGATGCGCCGCTGGTTGGCAGACTCCTGAACGCTCTGCACGTCGGCGATGTACTGCTGCTGGGCCTCGTAGATTTCCTGCTCCAGCCGGTAGACCTCCCGGTCCAGCTTCTTCCGCTCCTCGGTGCCCTTGGCGTACCGGCTCTGGACCCGCTTGTAGGCGGCCAGCTCGTCGGCCAGGCTCAGACGGTTGTAATACTTTTCCTCCTCGATCCAGTCCATGGAGTTCTGATAGGACTCGTCCACAAGCTGGTTGCGGAGGGTGAAGACCTTCCGGTCCAGCTCCATCCGTTCCTTGCTGCCCTCCAGATACCGGGCCTGCATCCGCTCATAGGCGGCCAGCTCCTCCTCGGTGCTCAGGCGCTTGTAATACTTCTCCTCCTCGATCCAGTCCAGGGAGGCCTGGTAGGTGGCGGAAACCAGTTCATTTTGAACCCGATAGACCTCCCGGTCGATCTTCATCCGCTCCTCACTGCCGGCCCTGTACTTCTTTTGGAGGTTTTCCCATCCGGCCAGCTCGTCCATCAGGCTCAGCTCGCCGTAATACTGCTTCTCGTTGATCCAATCCTCAAAGGCATCGACGCCCTTCTCGCTGACGGCGATCACCTCGTCGATCATGCCGGAGGCGGCCTGTGCGGCAGGGACGATGCTGTTGTTGACGCCGATGGCCAGACCCTCGCCCACGTTTTCGCCCAGATGGATGAATTCCCGGGAGGGGGAGTGGCTGTCCAGCGCCTTCTTTGCCGCTTCCAGAGCGGCCAGGCCCAGGCTTCGGCCGGCGGACCTTGCGCCGCCCAGCTTGGAGTTGATGCCGTTGATAAAGCCCTGCCCGGCGTTCTTTCCGGCGGTCTCGAACTCCGGCTTCATGCGGTTGATGTTGGATACGGCGGTGGAGAGCACCGTCCTCATCGCGTCCCCCACCGTTCTGGAGTGGGCCGTGATGGATGCTTCCATGGTCCGCATCATATCCGATGTCGATGTCCGGATGGCCGGGACCTTCCCGTCCACAATGTTCGCCAGCGACTGGACCACCGTCTCCATGGCCCCGTTTGTCACGGGGAGGTTGGAGAGGACGGCGCCGCTGACGGTGGACAGCATACTGGACACGGCTTTGTTGACCGTGTCGCCGCAGTTGTAGAAAGCGCTGGTAAAGCCGGAGATGCCGGCGTCTCCCATCTTCCTCATGCTGTCGGCAAAGCCGGTCAGACCGCTGGTGTTGACCCCTGCGGCCCCCTCAGCCAGCTCCAGCAGGCTCCATACCTGTGCGACCACGTCGGCCATCCGCCCGGTGTCGATGCCGGAGATTTGGCCGTAATAGTCCTTCATGGCCGCGCCGAACTTGGAAATATCCCCGCCAAAGGAGGCCAGCGTCTGGTCTCCGCCGAACCACTTGTCAAACAGACTGCTGTCCGGCAGGCCGGAGGCGAGATTGGAGAGCGCTTCCGCTGCGTTGGCCGAGGCCGTCACCGCGTCCGCCTTCACATTGCTGATGGCCTCCGCATAGGCGGAAAGATCCGCGCCAAACAGCGTCAGGTCATCGCCAAAGGCGGCCAGGTCGGTCCCTCCGGTAAAGAAGGACAGCAGGCCGCCCGTGTTGGGAAGGGCCTTTGCCAGCTCCACCAGGGCCATTCCGGCGGAGGCGGAGCTTTCCACCGCTTCCGGCCGAATATCCGCCACAGCGTCGCCGTAGGATTTCATGGCCGCGCCGAAGGGGATGATGCCCGCCGCAAAAGCGGCCAGGTCCTGGCTTCCGTTGAAGAATTCCATCACACCGCCTACCAGGGGAAGGGCCTCTTGCAGCCGCGCCAGAGACTGGGCGGCAATGGCCGAGGCGGTGATGGCTCCGGTGTTGATGTCGGCCACGGCGTCCCCATAGGACTTCATGGCCGCGCCGAAGGGTACGATGCCGGCGGCAAAGGTTCCAAGGTCGTTGCCTCCGTTGAAGAATGCCATGACCCCGCTCACATTGGGCAGGTCGGTTTGCAGCTGTGCCAGCGCCTGGGCCGCCACAGCGGAGGCCGTGACCGCGTCGGCGTTGATGCCGGAAACCGCTTCGGCATAGGACTTCATAGCGGCCCCAAAGGGCACGATGCCCTCCGAGAATACCCCAAGGTCATTGCCGCCGGTAAAGAACTCCATAAGCCCGCCCACCTGGGGAAGGGCCGCCTGGAGCTCTGCCAGGGATTGAGCGGCAGTGGCAGAGGCCTCTACCGCGCTGGAGTCGATGCCGGCCACCGACTCGCCGTAGGCTTTCATCGCTTCGCCGAAGGGGATGATGCCCTCGGAAAATTTCCCAAGGTCATTCCCGCCGGTGAAGAATTCCATGATGCCGCCTACATTGGGGAGGGACGCCTGGAGCCGGGACAGCGCCTGAGCCGCAGTAGCGGAGGCGGATACCGCCCCGGCATCGATGCCGGATACGGCGTTTCCGTAGGAATTCATGGCCTCGCCGAAGGAGAGAATCCCCTCTGCGAACAGGCCAAGATCGTTGCCCCCGGTAAAGAAGTTCATCACCCCTCCCACATGGGGAAGAGATGCCTGGAGCTCTGCCAGGGCCTGGGCGGCGATAATGGAGGCGGAAACCGCCCCCGCGTCCATTCCGCTCACCGCGTCGGCATAGGCCTTCATGCCCTCTCCAAAGGGGAGAAGGCCGTTTGCGAAGGTCTCCAGGTCGTTGCCGCCGGTAAAGAAATCCACCACGCCGCCAATATTGGGCAGCGAGGCTTGCAGCTCCGCAAGGGCCTTCGCCGCAGTGGCGGAGGCGGTTACGGCTGCGCTGTCCATGCCGGTCACGCTGTCGGAGTAGGCCTTCATCGCCTCCCCAAAGGGCACCAGCTGTTCCCCGAAGGTCTCAAGGTCGTTGTCGCCTGTGAAGAAGGCCACCAGGCCCCCGGTGTTGGGCAAGGTGTTTGCCAACTCCACCAGGGTCTGTCCGGCGACCGCCGAGCTGGCGACCGCGTCGGTATCCAGCCCCGTCACCTCCTGGGCATAGCTTTTGATGGACGCCCCGAAGGACACCAGCTGCTCGCCGAAGGTGGCAAGGTCGTTGTCGCCAGCGAAGAAGGCTATGGCTCCGCCGGTGTTGGGCAAAGTAGCCGCCAGCTCCGACATGGCCTGTCCGGCAATGGCGGAATTGGTGACCGCCTCCACATCAAGCCCCTTGACCGCGTCGGAATAGGCTTTGATGGCCGCTCCGAAGGGTACGAGCTGTTCGCCGAAGTCGTCCATGTCGTTGTTGCCGGCAAAGAAGCCCACCGCCCCTCCTGTGTTGGGGAGGGTGGCAGCCAGCTCCGCCATGGCCTTACCGGCGATAGCAGCATTTTGAACCGCGTCGGTGTCCAGCCCCTTGATGCTTGCGGCAAACTTCATCATGGAGCCGCCGAAGCCCACAAGCTGGTCGCCGAAGGTCCCCATGTCGTTTTCTCCGGCAAAGAATCCCGCGATGCCGCCGCTGTTGGGCAGGATCGCGGCCATCTCAGCCAGTGTCTTTCCAGCGATTGCCGCCGTGCTGACCAGGTCGCCGTCCAGTCCGGTAATGCTGTGGGAGAATTTCTTCATAGCCTCGCCGAAGGGCACCAGCTCCTCGGCAAAGGTGGAAAGGGACGAGCCGCCGGTGAGCCAGGAGGTCAGACCCTCCAGCAAATCGGCCGCCGTAATCAGCATGATCGCCCCGGTGAGGGCCTTGACGCCCTCCAGCATGGCCGGGTCGATACCTCTTGCCCCGTCGATAAAGGGCTGTATGTTGGTCATAAAGGCGGCCAGGTCCATGCCGATCTGGGGGAAGGAGCCGGATACCCCGCTCATAAATCCGCCCACGATGCCGCCGATAAAGCCACCAATGGCGTTCCCGATGGTCTGCAAGAGCTGACCACCCTCGCTGATGAGCCACTCCAGGCCGGGGATCTGCGCCAGCGCGCCCACCGCCGCCAGAACAATGGCCAGCTCTGCGATGACAACGCCCAGACCAAGCACACCCACCATGGCGGAGGGGATCAGTCCGGCCAGAGCGCCCAGCGCCACCATAATGCCGCTCAGCAGGCCGATTCCGGCGATGCCCTTCAGCAGCGCGTCGGTGTCGATGCTTCCCAGCGCCGATACGATGCCGGAGAAGAAGGACATCAGCAGGTCCACCACCGACTGGATCAGGGTGGGCATGTTGCGGGCCAGCCCGTCGATCACCGCGATCAGGAACTGCATGATGGAGTCCACGATCTGGGGCGTATAGGCCACCAGGGCGTCCAGCACCCCGGCAACCAGCTCCAGAGCGCCCTCGGCGATGGCCGGGACACACTCCACCAGAACGTCCACCATGGTGAGGACAAGGGTCTTGACGGCCTCGCCAATGGCAGGAGCGCCATTCGTAATGACCTGTGCAAAGGCCACCACCGCCTCACCCAGCTTCTCCGCAATGGCCGGGATCAGCGCCGCGATGCCCGTGATGATAGAGGTCAGGCCGGCCACGATAATGGCTACGCCCGCTCCAAGGGAGGTTGCCAGGGCCGTAATGCCCACCGCAATGGCGGATAGGCCGGTTCCGACAAGGAGCAGACCTGCCCCAACGCCGGCAACACCAACGCCGATCAGAGCGAAGGCGCCGCCCAGGCCAAGAATCGTCGGCAGCAGCGGAGTGAGCAGTGCGCCGGCCGTTCCGATGACGGCAAAGGCGCCGGCCACCGTGACCAGCCCCTTGGCAATGGCTTCCCAGCTCATGCTGCCCAGCGTAACCAGCACCGGCGTCAGCACTGCCAGCGCGGCGGCAGCCACCAGCATGGCGGCGGAACCGCCCAACGTGCCGTTCATGAAGTTCAGACCAACGGCCAGCTCGACCAGAGCCCCGCCCATGGTGACCAGGCTCTTTGCGACAGCCTCCCAGCTCATGCCGCCCATGGACCGCATGGCGTCGGCAATGATGTTCAGCGCGGCTCCCACCGCGATCAAGCCCGCCCCCATGGTTACCATGTTCCGGGGCATAAAGCGCATGGCCACAGCCACCTCTGCCAGGGCTCCGCCCATAGCCAGCAAGCCCTTGCCGATCTCTGCCAGAGACATCCGTCCGAAGTCCGCCATAGCGGAGGCAAATATCTTCATGGCCGCGCCAATCTCGATCATGGCGGCTCCGGTGGTGATCAGCCCCTTGGCGCTTCCGGCCAGCTTGGTAAAGGCCGTGATCTCCAGCAGGACCGCGCCGATGGCGCTCAGCCCCTTGACCAGCTCGCCAACACCCATCTGGGCAAAGTCTTTGCAGGCCGAGGCCAGCACCTTCATAGCGCCGGCCAGTACCAGAACGCCCGAGGCAGTGACCACCGACCTTCCGCTGAACTTGGCCGCGTTCATGAAGAGCGATACCTCTGCCAGCAGCACACCGACGCCGATCAGACCCTTTGCCAGTCCGGCAAGGTCCAGCTGGGCCAGGTCGGCGCAGGCCGAGGCCAGTATTTTGATTGCCGCGGCAAAGACCACCATCTGGGCAGAACCCTTGATGATGGAGCTTGAACCGGAGCCCAGCACCTTCGCGGCTGCCACCAGGGCAGCCATAAGTCCGGCGATGCCCGCAAGCCCCGCCGCCATCTGTTCCGGTTCCAGCGTGGCAATGCTTTTCAGCGCGGAGGCCAGAATCAGGACCGAGGAGGAGAGGGCGATCATTGCCGTGGAGCGCTTCATTGTTCCGCGGACATTCAGGTCCAGCTTTCCGAACACCGCCATGGCCGCCATCAGCTCGGTAAAGAGCACCGTGATGGCCCCCAGGGACGCCGTCAGCTTTTCACTGTCGATCAGGGAAATGGTGAGAATGGATGCGGACAGCACCGCGACAGCGGCCGCGATCTTCAGCAGGGCCTTGGCGTTGACGTCATTCTGCCAGGCCTGGAAACAGCCCTTTACGCCGTCCAGAATCCCGATCACGCCCTCCTTGATGCTGCCGACGCTGTCTGTGACCCCCCGGAAGGAGTCCAGGAACTTCTTAATGCCCAGGGCGATAGCACCCAGGGAGACGCCGTTCAGCAGGTCGATGACGCCGCTGAAATTCGCGTTGCTCAGGCTCTCCACCAGTGCGCCGGCAAGGCCGCCGAATACGCCGATGATGCCAGAGACCAGGGTCTTTGCGCCGTTGAAAATGGTCTGGAGCATTTGCAGGAATTTGCTGTTTTCCAGGGCGGAATCCATAGTATCCGCCGCGTCGCTGACCCCGCCGCCCAGGCCGCTCACCACGTCGATGACCTGCCCAATGCGGGTCTGGATGCGTCCCAAAAGCGCCTGGAAGGATTCCAGGCCTGGGGCAGCAAAGGCGTCGGCGAGAAATCCGGTCAGTCGCTCGATCCCGGACACAACAAACTCCAGCGCCGAGGCGACCGTCTGGGCCACCGTTCCAAAGAACTCTCCCTGCTTGGCCGCCTCGTTGATGCCGACCAGGAAATCTCCGATCCCTGCGGTTATGGTGAGAATGCCGTCAGCCAGGGAACCGGCTCCGCTGCCCAGAGGCGCCAAAGCGTTGAAAATCGCCAGAGCGCCCTGCCGCACCAGGTCCAGCACCGAGAAAAGCCCCTTGAAGGTGCGCCCCAGCTTGTCCGCCGTCTCCTCGGAGAGGGTCAGCCACTCAGAAAAGCTGCGGAGAGTCTCCGTAAGAGAGTACAGCTGGTCGGCGGTTGCGGGCGGAAAGATTTCGCGGAATGCGTCCTTGATGGGGGTAATGACGCTGACCAGGCCCTTAGCCGCATTCCAGACCGCCTGGATCAGGTTTTCCCGTCCGGAGGGGCGCAGGATCTTTTCCGTAAACTCCTCCATGGAGACCGAACCATTTTGAAGTCCCTTGTCCAGGGCTTCAATCTGCTCGATCATCTCCGCGGTGTATCCGGCCGCCTTGCGCTCCTCCTGGGACATGCCGGTCATCTTCTCCCGCAGGTTATGGACCGCCTGCGTCAGGGTCTCGGAGGATACGACCCCGTCCGTCAGCCCCTGCTTCAGCGCGTCACTGAAGCTCTCCGAGTCGGCCACCAGCTTGTCAAAGGCGTCGCCGCTCTCTCGGGCCACCTCCTGGATGGACTCAATGAACCCGCCCTCATCGGCGATGCCCTGGTCCAGCAGCTGCTTCCAGCCGGAGCTGAGACCGCCGCTGAGTAATTCGTTTCTCGCCTGGGAGGTCTCGCTGATCACGCCGCCAATGGCGTCGGACACCTCGGTCAGCACTTCCTTGGCTTCCTCAAAGTCGCCAACCAGGATTTCCCATGTGGTGGTCCAGCCGGACTGAGCGCTCTCCTTCAGGGTGTCCCAGAGCTGGGTAAAGGTCTTGACCTTGGTGGCGGCGTCCTCCGCCGTCTTCGCCATTTGGGCGATGTCCCGGGCCTGGGCCTCCGAGAATCCCTGCTGGATCAGGTCGGCCTCGCTGTACGCGCCGGCAAACTGCTTCAGGGTCTCGGTAAGCACCTCTGTGGTGAGCCACTCGCCTCTGGTGAGGGATTCCCGGAAGGAGCCGTACATATTGATGGCGTTCTGCGCGCCGGTGCCCAGCAGCTCGGAGGTGCGCACCAGGGCGTCCTGGAACACCTTGCCGCCCATACCGGCGTTGACCACAGAGTTCCAGTCCATCAGGGAGACCTTGCCTGCGGCCAGGGCCTGGGAGAGCTGGTACATGGCTGTGGATGCCTGCTGGGAGGTGGAGCCCGAAATGGCCGCCAGGTTAGCGATACCCTTGATGGAGTCCACCGAGGTCCGCAGGTTGACGCCGGCCGCGGTGAACGTGCCGATGTTCCGGGTCATCTCGGTAAAGTTGTAGATGGTCTTATCCGCGTAGGTATTCAGCTCATCCAGGGCCCGGTTCACCTGCTGGAGGTTGGTCCCCTCGTGCTGGGTGTTGGCCAGGATGGTCTGCACCGCCCCGATCTGGGTCTCATACTCCTGAAAACCCGTTTTAATGGGGTCGATTGTCAGGGCGGACACGAGCCGCTTTCCCGTGTTCACCGCCGAATTGGTGATGTTGGAAAGAGTCGTCATGGCGACGACCTGGAACGCCGAAAATTTGGCCTGGACCGTCTCCACAGACTTGCCGAGGACGGACATGTCGCACCGCTTCGCCGCGTCCCCAAGCCCGTCAAGGCTCTTGGCGGCGTTGTCCAGGTCCAGTCCCCGCTTGAGTTTGTCCAGCGTAGACAGGCTGGTCTGCACGTTCTGCTCGAACTGCCGGTTATCAAACCGCATTTCAACGATTCTCTCGTCGATCGTCCTGCTCATGACCGAGTCACCTCCTTCCAGGCGTATTCTGCTATCTGGTCAAAAATAGGCTGGATCGCAGGGTTGATGTAATCTCTTCCCTGTACCCAGCCTCCGGTCCCCGTGCCATGCCCGTATTGGAGAAGGATGGCGATGGGGACTCCATTTTGAATGTTGGAATTGTGAAACGAGATGGTGATGGTGTTGTTCTTGTTGGTAATCTCGTAATACCAGGAGGCGGCCGTTTCTCCGGAGTCAACCGGGGTTGCGGACGAGAGGGCCGCCACCCCCGCCCGGCCATACTTGTTCAGATCGCCGAGACGGACGGCCTCCTTTGCCCGTTCCATAAACCGGGTCAGCTTCGAGAAATCCCCCGTATGTCTGAAATGGATCACGTTCGGCCACCTCCTTCAAGATCAGCTTTTCTGTTTCCAGCCCTCGATGGCTTCCTTGAATTTATCGAAGCCGAACATGGCCGCATAGGCGGACATCAGCCCCACCACGATGGCGGCCGCCACCATGTACCAGGCGATGTCGATGCCCTTTACCGAGGCATAGGCCCCTCCCAGGGCCAGCGTCAGCGCCTCTGATACGAACAGCGCAACCAGATTTGTGGGAATTTTGTCCCAGGTGATGCTCTTGACCACCTGCACGATGATGTTGGTCAGGATGGTGATTCCGCCAACAAGCATCAGCAGCGAGGAAATGATTTCCGCAGTCATCGATACTCCTCCTTAAATTGCCGGGCTCTCCACGGAGCCTACCGGCGTCTGTGAAACATTGGTGTTGAAATTGGCGGCCTTTGCCGTTTCAAAGGTGATGCCGCCCTCCCGGTGGTCGGATTTGCACAGGTTCAGATAAAAGCTGCACACCATGCCATGGGCGCCCCAGGGGAGCCCCACCATAGCGCCGATCCACGGAAGCGCGCCGGTGTATCCCTTGTAGACACAGTAAAAGGCCAGTAAAAAACCGCCGACAGTCACGACCCACAGCAGGGGACGAATGTCGGCGATCATCCATTTTGAAAACTGCGACAGGTCCGGCTTTCTTCCAGCTTTGCCTCTGGTTCGGCTTGTACGATTTCTCATCACGCAAGCCCCACCATCTTCGCAAGCCGGTAGAAGAGCTGGGCGGCCTGTTCACGGGTCAGCCCGGACGGCCACATCATGTTCGGCTTTCCGTCCACTGCGGTTCCGTTTCCGGCAAACAGCCCGACGCTTATACACCAGTCCCGCGCTTCCTGGGACCAGTCGCCGCAGTTGTTGTTCTGAAGACCTTTGAGATAATCCGTCATGGCGGCGGAGAACATCTCATTGAATTTTGTCTGGTCCATATCCTCGTCCTCCTCAGACAGTTTTGCATTTACCTCATCGGCGATCTGCCCGTGGCGGCTGTAAAGCCAGTCCCCTGGGCACGCCTTTGCCGCAAACCAGCGGTGGACGGTCATGTTCTGCTTATCCACCTGCCCGATCAGCGACTTGTCGCCCTTCCAGAGCAGCCGTTTGATCCCGTTTCTCCGGCAGATGTCCACCAGGAGGGCGATCAGGGACCGATAAGCCGCGTCAGATACCGGCCATCCCTGGTTGGCTCCCCCATTGTTCGCCACCTCGATGGTAATGGCCCGGTTGTCGTTGGAGCTGGAGGAGGTGCACCAGGAGCGATTGCATTCCTCCACATAGAGTCCGATCCGGCCGTCGCTCCCGATCCCGTAATTGCTGCTGGCCTTCCGGCTTGGGCTGGCGAACAGGTTTCCGCAGCTCTCCACCGTCAAATCACCGGCCATACAGTGGATGGAGATGGTATCGATGGCGTGCTTGCGCCTACCGGAATGGTTAGGGGACAGCTTTGTGTAGGAGACCAATGAACTGTTGCTCATGGCGGCCGCCTCCTTTCCTGCAAATTGGTCGTAATACTTCTGCCCGTAGGCAGCCCGGCGGGCTTTGGCCGTCTCACTCTGGTCGGCCGGGCGTTCAAACTGGAGCAGGACCGCGTCGGAGGCGGCCCGGACAGAACTGGCACTCAGCAGCATCTGCGCCAGGGAGGCGTAGCTTTCCGTCAGCTCCTTCCACAGGAACTCCAGCTGCGTCTCCAGATCGCCGATGCTCTTCTCCCTGCTTTTGGCAAAGGCCAGCAGGTTCTGCTTCCGGCTCCAGAAGGTCCACTGGGCAAGGCCGTAACCCGCTCCGTCATGGACAAAGTCGGCGTAAAGTCCGAAATCCACCTGCTGGGTGTATTCCTTGTCCGAGAGCCCCAGCTTCCTCTCATGGGTGTTCTGGAGATTGACGGGGTTCAGCCCGCTTTCGGCGTAGAGGTTTCCCATCAGTCCGGCGGCTCCGCAGTCGGAAAGCAGCTTCCCCTTCAGGAATCTCCAGATCCGTTCTTCATACATGGCGTCACCCCCTTGTGTTTCCTCTCTTCCTTCGCGCCGCGTTCAGGGCGCGGTTTTGTGCGAAAATATCCTTCTGGCTCATCTTCTTCTGCGGGCCAGTCTTGGCGCTGCATACGTTGATGAGCGTCATCAGCCGGTTCAAATGCCACTTCTGGCACTCGAAGGGGATTTGGTGGGAGATCATCCAGTAGTAGATGATCTCCGCCGTCACGATTTCCCTCCCCCGGCGGCCTCTCTGTTCCTTCGAGAAGGTGGTGGCCGTCATGGAGTCCTCGATGTAGTCCTTGACCACCGCCAGCAGCTGGGGTGTAATGGCGGTATAGACATTGGGGTCAACATTCTGGGTCAGGGTCATGCAGCGGACGTAGTCGATCTGCTCCTCCACCGTCTTCGACTTGGTGGACAGGTATGGCTTGTGCCACTTCGCCTCCCATTTTGAAAGGGAGACCAGAGAGTGCTCCAGACGAAGGGTCTGTTCCTTGGTCGTAATAAAGCAGCCGCTGTCGTCGTCATACTGCTCTGATTTAGGCACCACAAGTTCCAGCATCTCCGGCCCCCCTGTTCAAACTCAGTTCTGCGGGGCGGGCGCGGGGGCCTTCTTCGGCTGCTGGATGACGCCGTTGACGAATGCGGCCGCGGCTTTGGCGTCGGTGGCCAGCTCCATGAACAGGTCGCTGTACGCGTTGGTCTGGGCGAAGGCGTCCCGGATCTCCTGATTCTTGACGAAACGCTTGCCGTCGGGGGACTTTTCGCCATAGGCCCGCAGGATGATGTCCTTGAACACGTTGATGATCTGCTTTCCGTCCTGGGCCGCGACCACGCGGTTGATCATCTCCACCAGACCGCCATCCACGGAAAGCTCCATCTCCGTCACCTCAGCGGGGGTCAGATTGAAGTAAAAGTCCTCGGTGCGGGGAACACCGTTGTAGTCCTCGTAAGTCATGGTTTTCTTCAGCATTGCAGTTTTCTCCTTTCAAAAATAAAAAGAAAGCGGAGCCCTCGGTGAAGAGAGCCCCGCTTTTGGGTTGGGGTGGTTAGGATTCCAGGGTCAGGTTGGTCAGCGCGTAGGTCTTGGTGACGGAGGAACCGTCCTTGGTGGAGGTCACCTTGACGCTCTGGGTGTTGTTCTTGATCAGCAGGACGATATTCTTGTCGGCGTTCAGGGTCACGGGGCCCTTGGTGCCGCCCACCAGCTCCACGGTGGTGACGGCGTCAGTCGGAGTCACGTCGAACTTCAGGGCCAGGTAATGGCCGGACTGCTCGGCGGGCTTGCTGCTGAACTCGGTGTAGCCGGTCACGTTCTTCAGCGTACCGGCGATGCTGTCCGCGCCCACCGCGACATTGGTCTGAAGGTCGGACACCTTCTTGCCGAACAGGGTGGCGTCGGCACTCTCAGGAGAGGCGGTCACAGCCACGGAAGGCTTGAGCAGCTGAATGACCTCCTCAGGCAGAGGCAGGCGGGCGTCCTGATCCTCGGTGCCGTACAGGATGTCCTCCAGGGCCTTCAGCTTGGCGGGATCGACCTTGGTGGAGGTGATGATCAGGCGGGCAGTGGGCTTGTAGCCGGGAACGTCCACGGGAGTGGTGGTGATCTCCCAGCTGGGGTTGATGGGCTCGGGGGAGTCGTTGATGGTCTGATAGCCCCGCTCAGAGGGAGAGGCCAGGCCGCCGTAGACCAGGTGCAGCTTGTAGCCGTGGTCCTGACCGTCCACATCGTTGCCCAGCTTGGTGCGGTAGCTCAGGCCGAAGACCTTGCGGTTCTGCTGGCCGGCGACCACACCGGGGGCGATCTCGGCGGAGCCGTCGCACTCCTCCCACTCGTCGGGGTAGGTGTAGCACTCGACGGTCAGGCCGAAGTCCTCAGCGCCCACCAGCACCAGGTACTTGATGTTGTCGGCATAGAGGTTGTTGGGCTCCGCGCCGGAAGGGCTCTCGGTGATGCCGGTGATGCCGTTCCAGGGCACGCCCTTGTTGTAAAGGCCGGCGGAGCTGATGGGGTAAAGGACAGCGCGATCAACACCGGTTTCGTAAAAACGCTCACCGGTCTTGTCCCATACGATTCTACTCATTTCGGATTTCCTCCTTTAATAGTACAGGTTGAAAATATCGTGGTTCAGGTTGTCCGCTGTAAAATGGCGGTCATGGGTGCACATGGGCAGCATGGCGAGGCGGTGAGGGAGGTCGCTGTCCGGGTTCTTGTAGATGACTGTCACCTGGTAGCGGTCCAGCAGCCGGTAGGGGGCGTTGTCAGCGTGGATGGCGCTGATTTCGCTTCGCTCGTAGACGATGCAGGGGTACTGGATTTCCTTGCTGGCCGGAGGCTGAAAATAAGCCCGGCACGCATCGCCGCGTTCCGGACAGCCAAGAATCCCGCACAGAAGGGTATGAAGTTGAATCCTGTCACCCATTGTAGAGCCCCCCAATCGTCAGGATCAGGCGGGGATATCCCACTTCGACCTTGGAAATCTTCCATTTCGCGCCCATGTACGCCACATACCGCATCTTGTGGAAGTTCTTCCTGGCGAACGGATCGGCGACTATGCTGATCTCATTCGCGATATTGATGTCGTCGTTCAGGGTCTCCCCAGACTGAAGCTGGCGTGTATTCCGAGTCAAATCGCCATAGTACGGATACTCAACGATCTTCTCTTCATACACGCCAGGGGCAGTCTCAACGGTATCAGCATAGCCTACCGATCCATAAAATTTCGCCATTTTGAAGCTTCTCCTCAGGGAGTGCCGGCGCTGGAACCACCGCCGGAGCTGGCGGCCACAGGCTCCTCCAGCGCGATGGCGGAGTAGACGCGGGTCAGCGCGCCGGACAGGCGGGTCTCGATCAGGTACTTCTGCTGGTTGAAGTCGATGTCAAACTGGTCAAACCGGGTGATCTCGCCGCCCTTGGTGGAGCCCACGGTATAGTCGGCCAGGTTGACAAAGAGGCCCAGCAGCTTGTGCTTGGCGCCCTCGTCGTCCATACGGACCAAGCCCTCGAACTGCTCGGCAGTATAGAGCTCGCCGATGTTCAGGGCGGCGGCCAGGTCGGCCTTGGAGTTGTAGATGCGGCGGCCGTTCATGTCCCGGGCCAGCAGCATCACGTTCACCAGATGAGGCGTGCAGAAGAAATCAGGGGTGCCGGTGCCCTTGTACTTCTCCCGGGCATAGAGAGCGGCGGTGATGATGGCCTCGGAGTAGATGTAATTCTCGCCGAAGCTCATATCGGTCTTGCTACCGTTGAGCTCGGCGCGGGCGGCCTCAATATCCACGTCGTAGTGGATGGTGTAGAGGTCGTTGTCGTTCCAGATGGAACGGATGTGGTCCTCGGAGATCTTCATCTCGTCGTCCGCTTCGCGGCCGTCGCCCACCATGATGGCGGTAGCCACCTCTTCGTTGAGGTTCTCCCGCATCACGGCATACTGGTACTCCACTACATCGAAATCAGTGATGTCGACAATGTCGTCCCGGTGCAGGGCGTCGGTGCGGTACACCGTCTGAGGGTCAGTGGTCCGGGTGATGACGTTCATGTTGCCGGACAGAGTCTTGCGCCTGCCCTTCTGATAGCCGTGGGCCCGGATGGAGTCCTTGCGGGTGTCCATCTGGCGGGTACGAATACGGCTGATGGGGCTCTTGTGGACCTTCTGCATGACGGCAGTCACCCAGCCCTGGTCGCGGGTAACGCGCTCAGGCGCGCCGGGGCGCAGGTCCTTGAAGTCCGGGAACAGGCTCTCGATATTGTCGATGCCGTGCTTGAGCTCGTTCTGCTCAGCGTAGATCTTCAGAGCGGTCTGAAGGCTGCCCACGCTGTTGCTCTTGGCCAGAGCAAGAATGTCAGCGCGGTCGGAGTGGCTCAGAACGGTGTCCTGAGTGTCTTTGTTCTCGAAAACATTGTGCTTCATGGTCTTGTTTCCTCCCTTGGTTTTGTCAGATTTCTTGTCGGGGTCGTCGTCATCGTCGTCGCCCCCGTCCCCCTTGCCCTTCTGGGAATCCAATTCCTCCATGGCCGCGCCGATCAGGGCATACATGACCGTTCTCTGCTCCTCGGTCATGCTGTCCACCACGTCCTGGACGGTCTTCTCATTCTCAGGCTTCTCCTCTTTTCCGTCGTCCTTAGGCTTGTCCTCTTTCTTGCCATCCCCAGAGCCGGCCTTATGAACAAGAGGGGGCTTCTCGTCGGGGCGGAACAGGGAAATGGGCTCGTAGGCGGACAGGATCATCTCCTGCTCGCCGCCTTCGCCGTGGGCCATATCCACAAAGTCAATAAAGGCGCCGGGATTTGCCCCGGCGACCACCAGGCTGACCTCCCGGATGACGCCATGCGTCACATCCTTGCTGGGGGTCTGCTTCAGCCCATTGGCGTAAATGGACAGGGACGCGATGTCCCCATGCTGGACCAGCATCTTAGCCGCCTTGCCGGCGTCGGTCTCGTTGAATGTGCAGTAGGCGTAAACGCCGTCCTTCCGGTTCTCCAAAAGGGCGTGGCCCAGGATGTTGCCAGGTTCGTCGTGCTGGTGGTTCCAAACCAGGGGAACCGTCTTCCCGTCGCAATCCTCGAATGCGTTATGGCGGATGGTTCGTCCGTCCGCGCAGACAAGGTCGTTCCGGGTCGCCCAGCCACTAAAGTCATACTTCAGGTTCATTTTGAACGTTTCCTCCTTCAGATGTTGATGGTGGCTGATTGCCCTCCTCTTTCGGGGCGCTTAAGTTGCTGTTTCGGAGCTCGTCCGCCTTGGGGTCCTTCGACGGCTTCATGCCGATCTTCTGCCGGATCTCATTGGAGGTCATGATCTCGTTGCGGGTCATCTTGTCGGCAATTTCGGCAATATCGTTGATGGGCACCAGCCGGAACGGGTCTCTGAAGAAGAGGATCGACTGCTTCTGTGACCGAGCAGTTTTGGTGAGGAATTTCCTCTTCATTTCGTCAACAATGGCTGATAGGATCGGTTCAATCGTCCGGTTGTCGTAATTCAGCTTCGTCCGGTCATCGGCAGTCCCGTCCAAAATCCCCTGCGTGATCCCCAACTGGCTGTAAAGCATGCTCGTCAGGTATTCAATCTGGGACATCAGATTGTTGTCGATGGGCCGGTTCAGCTGGACCACGTGTTCCGTGCCGTCGGTGTAAGCGACGCCATACTTGGAGCCGGACAACTGTTCCTCGATATCTTTACGGCGTTTTTCCGCCTGTTGACGCCTCGCTTCCGTCTTGATGACGTAGGGCAGCTGAATAATCAGGTTGAGTTTTCCGGAACCGCTCTGCTCGTCGATTGCGTCCAAAATATTGAGTTTTCGGATCAACCGCTGCATGGTGGAGTTGGGCTCATTCATCACCGCGAAAAACGGGTTCTCAATGATGGCGACCCCACTCTTCGGCAGGATGACATCCTGCTTCTCGCCCCGGTTCTCGTTGTAGACCCGGACCTTGACGTGCTTGGGATACCACTCCACGATTTTCCCGGTACGCATCGTTTCGATCTTGAACGAGCCGGTCTCCGGGTCGAGGTCGGTATCCGTGGGCACGATGGCCACGCATCCCTCGTCCAGCATGGACATGACCACGTCCTGGATAAAGGCCCGCCCGGTCTGGTCCAGATTTGCCTCCAAAGTCAAACAGCCGTTCAAACTTGAATTGATCACCTCTGTAAACCGGCCGTCGTCATCCAGGCGGACATGCTGAATCCCAATCGACGCCGCGTCCAGCGCGATCCGGTTGTAGACGGAGGTAATGATGGAGCGCTCGTTTCCCCGGCTGAAAATGGGCCGGTCCGGGCGGTAGGAGTAGCTGGGGCCAAGGGAATGGCTGTACTTGAAAAACTCATTGCCTAAAAAAGCGTTCCAGGCGTGTTTCAGCCTGGAACCAACTGACATTTCCACTTTTCTCACCTCCTACGACAGCAGATCGGCGTACATCTTCTTGAGCAGCTCGTCGTTCTGCTTCATCAAGGCCGCGAAGTCGTAAGCCGGAGGAGGCTTTGCCGCGGATGCCTGCTTTGTGGCCGAGGCAACGGTTTTTACCGCCTGCTGAACGCCGCCGCCCGGAGACGGCCCGGGAGTCCGAAGCTGGCTGACCGGCGTTGAGAAGACGGAGGCGCTCTTTTGAAGCTGCTCCACGGCCCGCTTTCCCTGCTCTGCCTTTGCGGCAAGCTCCGCCGCCTTTTTCGCCCCGTGCCGTTTTACCAGATAAGCGGTAAGAACGATTCCTGCGGCTGCCGCCGCTCCCACGGCCGCTTTTCCGGCTGCGGGCAGCTTCTTCCGCTCGGGTCCATCCTCACCGCCGTACCGTTTCCGGCCCTGGGACGTCAAGCTTCCATCCTTCTGCTGAAATCTCCGCACGCCCCATTTCATCCCACGGATGCCGTAGTGCTGCAAAACATCTGACAATCGCGGTCACCTCCTATCTGTGATAAAATTTGTAACAACCGTCCCGTGTGTATCTAATTTAGGTCAAAAAAAAAACCACAGACCCGGTTAAGAGTCTGTGGTGAGGCGTTTCGCCGCTTTGACAGGGCGAATGCCATTGTGCAAAAGAATGTCGAGAAAAATAGGAGTCAACGCCATCATTGTCCCTCTCTTCTCAATGGGCATAGTAGGCCCGCAGCTTTCTGTTCTCGCTGATGGCCTTTCCAGCGAGCAAAGCGTTCACGATTGTTCCGCCCACTGCGATAGCTGAGCCCGCAAGTTGTGCCGTCCGCTGGTCTTCCATCCCTTTGGATAAGAGTGAACTTACCGCATAGGAACCAACTACTATGGCCGTTTCCGCTAAATAAGCAGTTCGGGTATTCCCGGTAATGGTCTTGCCGCGCTGATAAAGTTTCTTGCCTTCATCCGCTAACTTGTCGGTCTTCAGTTTACCATAGGCGTCTTCCATCCGACGTTTTTCGGTTTTGACGGCCCGATTAGCGTCCTTGACCTGCTGCCGGGTAGCCTGTCCGGATTTATGGGCGGCTTTCGTTTCTGCCGCTTTTGATTTGGCACGTTCATAGTCCGATTCGGCTTTGCGATAGCGCTCCAGTCCTTTTCGGGTATAGGAACCGTCATAGTTCTGATAACGCCTGACGCCCCATTTCATGCCCTTGACTCCATAATGGGCAAGGCAATCCTGGGGAGAAGGTTTATAATAGGGCTTCATAAGTACCCCCCCCCTTTTTTTTTTACTCAAATGCTTCTGGGTTGTGTTTATAGGCGACGTAGGCGTCCATCATGGCCGCCACCGCGTCGATCTTCTGGTCAGACCGCTTTTTCAGCAGCTTACGGTTGCCGTTGGTGTCCTCCATCGTGATGCAGTTGCCCATAGAGAAGGTGATTAAGTCCTCGTCAAAGAGCAGCATCCGCTCTCCGGCCAGCTTCTTCAGCTCGCCCAGGGGGACGGATTCCGTTCTCGCCCCCTGCCGGACCACCTCGACCCCAAACGGGCCGTTCTCATTGACCCACCGCTCCACAAATTCCTTGGCGTTGTAGGGGTCATATCCAAAGCAGCGCACATCGTAGCCGCAGTTGATGACATGGTCGTCCAGATCCTCATAGACCTGCATCATGTCGAGAACTGTCCCCTCCATGACGATCAGGCTGCCCTCTGCCATAAAGTCCTCGTACTTAACCCGCATGGCGGCGGGGAGCTTATGGAGTGTCACCGATGTGATGTAGTTGCGCGACTTAACGCCAAAGGAACCATCCCGAAGAGGGAACAGGAACGTAAAGGAGCAGAAGTCATCGCCCTGGGAGAGATCGGCGCCCATGGAGCAGGGCATCTGCCAAAACCGCTGCCGGCGGTGGGGCAAAGTCTCCTCGTAGGTGAAGTAGTAGGTGTACCCCTCCATAGGAAGGCCGAACCGCTTGGCCAGCATATCATTCCGTGTGGCGGGGGCGGTTTCCGCCCGGTCCACATCCTTCTGATAGGTCTCATAGGTGACGGTCTTTCCCAGATTCGGGTTGGCCTTAGGCCACATATCGGGGTAGGCCACCTCCTCAACAGAGTCCAGCTTGTACCACCAGATGGAAACATGCTCCTGCGGAGGGCCAATGCCTTGGAGAATGTTCATCAGCTCCATTTTGATGGTATCGCCGGCGCCGTTACGAACCGTGCCCTCGGAACTGGTCGCTATAATAAGGTAGTCGTCCAGCTTGGAGGCGCCCTGCTCCACCGCGCCGATGACATCCTCCCGGGCGTCGGCGGAGGACAGCCACTCGTCCACGGTGGCCACTTTGCAGCGCAGGCCCTGGAGCTTGTCCACCGACATGGGGCGGATCTCAATCAGGGAGCCCGAGATAAAATTCTCAATACCCTTCTTGGTAGAGGCCAGCTTCACCCGATTGGCCCGGGACCCGGTGGTGTTCTGCAAAGACCCCTCAGTCATGAACTGGAAGACGGGGCCTCTGGCCCGGGTGATGGCGGTCTTGATGGGGTTGATGATCTCCTCGGCCTGCTTCATGGTGGGGGCCGTGGTGATCTGATGGGTGGTGGAGCCGTCCACAACACAGAAGTATGCCTGAATGCAGGAATCGTAAAGCGACTTCGCCGCGCCTCTCCCCACGATCAGGTACTGCTTTTTGGTCAGCCGCTGCTTGATCCGCTTGGTCACATAGCGTCCGCCTCTGCCGTCCGGATTGGGTACATAGACAGAGCGGTCGTCGAAATAGTACCAGCCGAACACCTGTTCCCCCCAAAGCTTGAAGGTATCCAGGAGATGCAGGTCGGAACCGTCGGTCAGGGTCAGCTCGTTCTCGCAGAACTCGATCCAGCCCTCCACCGCCCTGTCATCATAGTAGTAACTGGGCGACTCGATCAGCCGGTCAATCCGGTACATCTCCATGGCAACTTCCTTGCAGACCGGAATATCGCCGCGGATGACCGCATCGCGGAATGCGCCGTAGTAACGGGGGACGGCGGTGTTGGATAACATCGGTTCACCAGCCTCCCGTTACAGCCCCAGCGCTTTTCTGCCAAGGAGAACCAGGGTGGAGAACTTCTGCTCGCTCAGCTTTGTCCGGTAGGTATCTTTTGGAATAACCTGCTCCATGTCGAACACGATGATGGGCGATTTGGCCTTGAAACCGCCGTAAATGGCGTCGTTCGTGTCAAGGAACGCGCCATAGCCCGCCTTCTTGCATTCGTTAAAAAACTTGGTGCGCTGGACATAGACGTCATGCCCCTTCCATCGGTCGCCCTGTCCGTCATATGGAATCACATAATTGAACATCCGATAGACTGTCTGGAGATCTTTGGCCGAGGGCGTATAGTCCGGGTCCTTCATCCTTTCCAACACTGCGGCAGCTTCCCGATACCCCTTGAATTTGTACTTGTCTTTCACGAAATAGCTCTGCATCCGGTCCTTATCCGTTACAAAGTTATAAAAATCCCGATCTTTTCGATAGAGATTCATGAAGACCTCTGCGCCGGAGTCCTCGCTCGCCACCTTCAAGTCGGTTTTAAGCGAGTTGTCGATCCGGTACTTCATAAACGCGCCGGTTCCGATTTGCTTCCCATTCTCGTCATATACCGGCTGCGGGATCGGCCGGTTGAACAGTGCGTTATACTGGTGCTTGTCCAGGGAATTGTGGGTTGCGTAGAACATATCGGTGTTCTTGGTCCGGTCCTTGTCATAGGACAACGTGCTCAGGGTCGTCTTATCGGCGTTCAGCACTTCGTCAAAGTGCTTCTTGTTGTAGATGCTGTTGCCGCTCTTCCGCTTATTGCGGATGGCTTTTTTCTGGGCCGGAGTGTAGTCGCCGCCCCGCAGGGGATAGGGAGGACCGTTCCGAACGCCCCACTTCTGTTTCAGAATTCCATGGTGATGCAGTTCCATAAACAACTACCCCCGCAATTCCTTGATTGCAAGGGCAATGCTCAGGGAAGACCCTGCGATCGCCAGAACGCTTCCCGCCACTTCCAGCGTATCCCGCAATGCCTGCCGCCCTTTAGAAACCTGAGCTGGGGAGGTATCCGCGAACAGCTGATTGTATTGCCGCTCCAGAAGCTCCCGGTTGATCTTATCCCGCATCTCCTTGTCGGTCATCT
This sequence comes from Clostridiales bacterium, assembly GCA_018374635.1. Classification (GTDB taxonomy): domain Bacteria; phylum Bacillota; class Clostridia; order Oscillospirales; family Oscillospiraceae; genus Pseudoflavonifractor_A. Next base: position 17,054 of record JAHAEW010000017.1, on the reverse strand, counting down.
TGCTCAGATCCATCCGTTTCGGAGCTGGCTTGGACGTGCTGGTCTGCTCCAGCTTTTTCATCTCCTTCACCAGATCCGAGCTGGAGTCGACGGTTTTCTTGGTCCGCTCCAGGTCCTCCTTAGCCCAGCGCTTCGGGTCCGGGTTGGACAGGTCGATGCGGTTCTCCTTCTTCTTGGCCGCGTTTTCCCGTTTATCCCGGTCATAGCGTTTTTCACCGGCGGCGGTCAGGGTGCCGTCTTTGTTCTGGTAGCGGCGGACGCCCCACTTCATGCCTTTGATGCCGTAGTGCAGGAGCATGCTATTCTCCATTTTGACTTTCCTCCTTCCCGCTAGTGTTCTTCACGGGGTCCGCTGCAACAAAAAGCCGCCACTCAAACTCACTGATCTGCCGGTTGATGGACTCAATGGCAGCGGAGCTGAGAGGCGGGTCAAATAACAACCGAACCTTCATGTAAACGTAGGATTTGACTAAGGAAAAGATGTTCGGCTTATCCTGAATAAATCCGGACCAGACTTCATCTTTTCCTGAGATTGAGAAACCGTTGGCAGGTCCAACGCCCATTTGCGTCAGGATGGAAAACACACTGTTGATGTGGATGATGATGTCCGGGTCAAAGTGCGTGTAACTCTCGTCGATGCCCAACAGTTTCTTGATTGATATCAGGATGCTTTCGGAAATCTCCATAACAGCCTCCTCACCGGCGGACTGCGATGAACTTCTTCATGCAGTACCCCTGGGTGCCGTTGGAGGTCGATACTTTATAGAAAGCATCTGTTGGCTCGTCCATATTAACGGAAACTCTGGTCAGAGCCGTAATGACTGTAAGGACTTTGGAATTTGCTCTCGGCTCTTGATAAAGCGCCGCTCTCAGACAATTCGTCACAACACCGGCAGCATGATTCTTCATTTCGAGTCCTCCTCTACTTTTTCCAAGGACAGGTATCATTGGGTCTGCGTGTAATCGGCTCCTTGAACAACCGGTTCTCGTCGCCATAATGGATGGCCAGATGCGTCTCATGAATTGTGGTGATCAGAAACTCGGGATCGAGGATGATCCCTCTTCGCTCCCGGATGTCCTCCGGGCGGATCGGGTTCATGTGGTGGATAAGTGGACGGCGGTAAATCTCCCGTCCGGCAATTCCCAAATCACACCCCATGTCCCGGGCAATCACAACATCCCGGATCTGCTTCCACTCCGGGGAGCGATAAAAGACCTGATTCATGTACCGGTCAAAGCCGAAGGTCTCCTCTCCGACAACACCGTTCAAACGAAGATAGCGGTAGCGCTCCTCGAAGGTGGGGAGAAGGATCAATTCCGAGTAACATCTAATACTCATCCCCGTCCTCCTCGTCCTGCCCGCTGTACCGCTTAAAGGCGGCCATGGCCTTTTCGTAGAGCTCATCCATCCGGACTCCGGATTTGTACGCCTCGGTCTTGGCCTGGACCAGCTCCACCTCTTTGGCAAGCCGCTCATTTTCCAGACGCGCCCTGGTGGTTCCGAGCTTCAGGATGGTGGTGACCTCCTGGGAAGAAGCCGTCCCCTCCAGCAGACGCTTTTCAATCAGGTTGACGGCCAAATCGATCAGCTGGTTCTCTCTGGCCTCCGGTGTCAAGGCGGCCCGGCGCTTCCTCGGTTGAATGCCAGAAGGTTTCGTTGCTTTTGCCACACTTGACACCTCCTCTCACTTAGAGTTGTGGCAGTTTCTGTGATGTTTGGACCGGTTTTCAGCGGTGCTTGAAGAAGCCCGCATAAGCAGCTTACCGACAAGTGGAGAAAAACTCGCGGCAATGGAGGTAATGCATTGCGTACTCAGCCGGAAAGGAGATCACAGCTGAACGAAAAAGAGTCCTCGCCGGTAAACGCCGCCCTGTGGGCTTGTTCAAGCACCGCTGAAAACCGAAGCCATTTTCCAAAAATATCCCCCGGAGAATTTTTGAAGACCATCGCGATGCATAGGGGGGGTGGTATTTTTAAGGGGTCCCCCTATACCCTTTAACACACCTTGAACCCTAAATCTGGTCGTCATTTCAGAATTTTTTCTCTAAAATGACAAAAAGAAATGCGCTCTGAATCAGAGAACATTTCTTTTTCCTGGTTTTATAGGCTTTTGGGGGTCACATGGTCACGGCAGGCTCGGGTTTCAGCTTCCGCTTCACCTTTTTATAGATCCCCAAGGGGTCATACTTGATGATGTCGTTAATGGCTCGCTCGATTTCTTCCATGTTCTCCTGCTCAGAGAGCTGATCGGAAGTACGGGCGATACGCGCCAAGAAAGCGCAGGAGTGATACCCGTTGTCTTCGTCAAACCGATACCAGGCTTCATACTGGGTAAAGGGGTCATACGGGTTGTCGGTCGTTGTAAGCATACACGTTTCCATTCGCTCTCACTTCCTTTCTTACTCATTGAGATACTTGGAAACAACAGAAGATGAAAGGTTCAAAGCATCAGCAATCTCGGCATTGGTACAGCCAGAGTTTGCCATTGCCTTGATGCGATTGATGCGAGCAGTCGACAACTGCGTCGATGCTCTTGGGGTTGCGCGTTCCCGGACGACATCGGGATCAGAGTAACGAAGAATCTCTTTCAAGGTTGTATCAGAAATTGCGCCAGCCTGAATTGCTTCCCATTCTCCATCAGAGATTGTAATGCGCGTTCCTTTCCCGCTTGCTCCAGTCGTCACACGAGCGTCGCTAATTGCGGAGCGACGAATCTTTGAGATTTCGTCTTTGTCGGTAATGTTGTTAGCCTGAATCTTTGCCTTAACTTGCGCATTGGCAATACGCTGAGCCTCACGTTCACGAGGAGCGTTAAGCTGAGCAGTCTTCAACGCACTGGTCAATCTGGTAACTTCAGGCGCATAAGCCTTTGCTGCACTGGCATTACGAACCAACGTGGGCGTCGCTAAGTATTCAAGCCTTGCCCGATTGGCAAGTGCCTTCATACGATTTGCGTAGTCAGCATAGGCATCTTCCTGGACAGTGCCGGAAGACAGGGTCCGAACATCGTCGACCTTCTCCAAGAGCTTAATCTTTGTCGTGGCCGGAATTGTTTTACCAGACTTCGGGTCCACATAAGTACGCCCGGATTCCTTGTAGATGACCTTTCCCGTCTCCTTGTCGATACGGCCGCTGCCCTGACGCTCCGGAACGTCGACGCTTTGCTTCCGTCTGGAGAGCAGGGTGGATGCCCCGCCCACTTCCTTTCCGGTTTCGGGGTCCGTGTACCCTTGCCACCGTTTGCGGAGGGTGGGGATGTCGTTCTCTACTTCCGACCGCTTATAGTCAAGCTTATGCTTAGCCGCATCGATGACCACCATGCTATGCTTGACGGCCTTAGTAATTTCCTCCTCGGGGGCCCCTTTTAAGGTCATATCCGTGATGAGGTTGGAGATTTTACCCATCTCTATCTGGGTGGCGGCTTTTGAGAGGAGCCGGACACCAGTCTTTCCCTCGGTGGAGTATTCAACTTTTGGGTCGAAATCCTTCAAACCATCCAAGGCGGGGGTGGATTTCACCGACACCTTTCCGCCCACGGGGATGACCACCACCTGATCGCCGTCAAAGTCCGCTCCGGACAATCGCTCCGCCACCTTCGGATTGATGCCGACGGCGTCACGGATGTTCTTGCCCAGAATTGAGATCGCCGACTGATTTTTATTGTTGACCGTCAGCTCCGGGATCTCAAACGTACCCCCATGGGGGTAACGAATCAGGACGACCTTCTCTCCGTTCCGGTAGTTGGGGGCATAAATCTCCGTCTCCTTCATTTTGGTGATGGGGAGGATCACTTGCGTACTCTGCCGGGGGAGGGCCGCCGCTTTCAAATGGACAACTGCGGAATCGCATTCGTCTGCAAAGTCCATCAGCAGTTTCCGCTTGATGGTGGGGTTATTGAGAGAGCAAATTTCCGCGAATTCATCGGCGGCATCGGCATAAGTCAAGTCGAGCTGCTTCTGAATCAACTTGATGGGCTGCTTAGAAAGAAATTGGGAGGATAAGTTCTTGCTCATCTTGTCCCAGTCTCCCTCTTCCTTCAGCTTGTTGATGGCGGATAGGGACTTCTTTTCTCCGGTGATGGGATCGGTGTACTTACCATTCGGGTCAGGGTAGTAACTTTGACCATTGGCCTTGATGAACGCGCCAAAGGGGTTATCGGGGGCATCCTGAATTTTCTTTAAGACATCCATCTTTGGCGTTCCGGAATGTTTGTTCGTGTTGAACACGATGTCTGCACCATCCGGCATATCATCAGAATACATGGCCATGCCTTTTAGATAATGAGTCCCGTCCACAAGGATGCGAACCTGAGCATAGTGAGAATCCCCCAAGTCGAGGTCTGCCACACCACGGCGAAGTTCAATAACGCCATCCTTGGAGGTGCCACCTTCGTCGCCATAGCGAATCTTCACCCGACCGGAATCAATGCTGGCCGGATATTCCCGCTTATCCCAAGACGCACCTCCGTCAGCAGAATGATAGTCGCCTACCGACTTGATGATGTCCAGGTTCTGGTAAGCATCACGCTGCTCAATGTCAGGAACGGAGATAACCGGCGTGATAGTCCGTTTCTTCGGGTCGTTTACCTGAGGGACGCCGACACCATAGCGGTTATAGCCCTCGGTCTCCAGAATGAATAGCGCCTCCTGGAGTACGCCTTTGGACACGCCAAGCTGCTGCTCCACACCCTCGCCCACGTCAAGAGCCCCTTTGACCGCCAGCTCCTTCTTCAGAGCCTCGGCGGTGGCAAGAGCCTTGTTTTTATTGCTCGCGGTGTTCTCGTTGAGCAGGGCACGGACAGAGGAGTCATTATTATACCCCATGATCTTGGCGATCTCGTCCAGTGTCTTCCCCTCTTCCCGAAGGGACTTCGCTCGCTCTGCCTGTAAGGCGCGCCGTTCATGTTTCGCCACACGAACCTGCATACGGAGATCGGTGGTAGACATCTTCAGCTCCTCAGCAATTTCCTTTTGAGATTTGCCAAGCGCCTCAAGTTCTTCCACACGGGCCAGGAAGTCTCCGCCGTGTTGATAAGGGTTCTCGCCAGAACCCCAGGGGTAGCGCCCAGAGCGCCTCTTGACGCCATAGTGCATCAAAATATCATCCACAATGGGGTCCATGGCTTATTCCTCCTCTTCCTTGATACTGTTAATGATTTTGTCGAAGGTAACAATGCGGTCCATGATGGGGAAAATATCCTCGATGGTAGGCTTGTGGTAAAGGACGGTATCGTTCTGATAAATACGCAACTCCATCTCAATCTCGTTTGGCTTGTAGTCATACTCCAAACAGAAGAGGGCCGCATAAACCATAAGCTGTTCCATATGCGTCGGGGCCTCGCCGGTCTTCAGATCGTGAATCCGAAGAATATCTTTCCGAAAGGAAATGGCGTCGGCGGTCCCGAAACAGTTTGGAGAATAATACAGGATTTGTTCCGGGGTCATCTTATACCCAATGGCGTCGTTCACATACATGTTCAACGTCTTCTGAGATTTTGGCAGTCGCTGACCCAGTTTGATGCATTGGGCCGCAAAAGCGTGAAGAGCCGTCCCACGCTGAGCCGCCCGGTATTTGGCGTAAGCGTCGGCGAGCTTATCTTCTGAGTAATTGATCCAGTGATAGCCACTGGCGCTAAGAAAGGCATGCTGCCCCTCAAGGTTGGAGTGTTTTGCGAAGTTCATCCAGCACTTCCTCCTTGTTCTCCGGGGAAATGAATCTGGAGAAAGACATCTCGTTCATCTTCCCAACATAATATTCTTGGTTTGGCTGTCTCTTAGCGCGTGCAGATTTCTTACACTCAAGGGAGGCCCATTTCTTTCCATAAAGAATGAGCAGGTCGGGGATGCCCTGGCGCTGATCCATCTTAAAAACCATACAGCCGGGAAATATCGTTTTCAAATTGGCAATAAGCCGGTCCTGAAAACCACTTTCCAATCTTGCGCTTCTGGCCACGAAACGGCCTCCTTTCCGATAAAAGTGATAGAAAGAATAGGATATGCGCGACATATCTCTCTCCTCTCCATAAAAGAGTCTGTTTTTTTTGCGGAAAGAAAAACAGCCCTAAAATATCAATTTGGAGCAAAAAGAAAAGAGCCGCGGATGACGGCTCTAATCTTCAATGATAAATCCAATTTTTCGTTTCGGCTTACTATTTTCCTCAGCAATCTTCTCGACCTTTGGTTTGCCAAACGATTGCCAGATCGTGGCGCCGGCAGCACTTCCAATCGCCGCCACCATCGACATGGTAAACGTCATCAATATTTGGGTCGAGTTTCCAATGTTGAGTTTCATACTATCGCCTCCCATAAAGGGGACTGCATTTTCAGCGGAAATGAAAAGAGCCGAGACACCCACAAGCGTCCCGGCTAAGCGTAAAATATCAATGTTGTGTTCATCAGCTGTTGTTCCGCAGATACCGGATCAGAATCCAAATCAGCCAGAGACCTCCGGTACAAAGGGTGAGGATAACGTCCAAGATCAGCCCGGCCGTACCCCGTTTCTTTCCGCTATTCCTGCTCATGGGAGTTCTCCTTTCCAAGTTCTTTCTTTTTCTTGACGTCACGGTGGACTATTTTCTCGACACCGGCTCTTGCTTTAGCGGCGGTATCGCCTGCGACGGCTTTGGCACGCTCCACCTGTTCAGCTCGCTTGATTGCTCGCTCCTGTTTCAACGCGGCCTTCTGCTGCTCGGTCTCTTCAAATATCCGCCGGCTCTCGTCGATGACTTCCTGGGTCACATACTGCACAATCACAGTGTCTCCGGGTTTTAGCTTCGAGTTTGGTTTGCGGTCAGAGCCAACTACCTGGAGTTCAAAGCAGTCTTTGTATTTGACGCACGCATCCCGAAAGCGAACCTCGATAGGCAGTGCTTTTAGACCGCGGCTATCCAAAAGTTCTTTTGCCTCGTCCAATTTTAGAGGAAACTTCTTAGAGCAGAGCTCCGGCATAAATATCAATTCTTCAGAAGGGGCGAGTTCTTCCTTTTTGGGAATCCGGTCGATAAGCTCGACGGCAAGCGGAGTCACGGCGCCGACAATTCCGGCGACAAATCCAAGCGTACCACCGATGTTACCGTTCGGCTTCTTTGATTTGGCCATCGGCAATCCCTCCTTTGAGCAAAATAAAAGAGTGCGCCCCAATGAAGAGACGCACTCTTGCAAAAGCGAATCTCTCCATTGTTGCCACACAATCTCATTTTAGCCTACGGGCATAACGAGGAAGAGAGAAAACACCTTTTGCCAAAGTATTTTCCCCGTAGACTAAAAAATATATGAAACTGTGTGGCATTGTCAGTATAGCACATTAAGTTTTGAATGGAAAGAGTATTTTTATAGCCGCGAACGACATTTTGAGGCGCTGATAGTAGCAGCTGGCCAGTTGGCCACTTTTTTCTTCCACTTATATATAAATTTTAATATTTTTTTTCGCATTTAAGTGAAGAGAAAAAGTGGGAAAGTGGCCAGAAAACCCGCAAACCCTTGGGGCGCAACGGTTTCAGCCTGGCCACTTTTGAAAATAAAAGTGGGCAGAAAGTGGGCAAATGGCCAATTTTTCGTCATTTTCGGTCCTTTTTTCGTGCAAGAATCAAAAGGTTTCTGGCCAGTTCCGAAACAAAAGTGGGCAAATGGCCAGTTTTCGGACTAAAAGTGGCCAGCAAAACGCCCCAAAATTGACCTGCTACTAACAGTAATAGTAGCAGCTTTTGGCCTATTTTCAGGTCGAATCCTGCTTCAAAATTGGAGACGTCCGTACCCTTCGCTACCCGGCTATACCGTTCTCCCCCCAAATATTAAGGGTCTAATCAGTGTCGTCCGTACCCTTCTGTACTTCTTCGCCACCTATCTACACACAAAATATCAATCTCTGACTAGGTTTGTTCCTCAAAATGCACGCCGCTGGTAAGGCCGAGTTCGAGGTGCCACGGGGACAAACTGGTAGCGAGGAGGAGCTGGACGAACCCGCCGATGAAGAGACATGCCATACTTTTTCGGAGGTATCCCATTCCGCTTAGGCCAGAGTTCATCGCTCTCTCCAAGGTTGCGAAACATATCCTCAAGTGCCTGTGCAGCCTCCGCCATCGACTGGCCAAATGCCACCCAAGCATCCTTGATCTTTTGAACAACCGCCAGAATCTCTTCCATGGTCATGAGTCATCACCTCTCGAATATTATTTTGGGACTTGGAAACGCCTGCTTGCATATTGGTATAACAGCAGTTGAGTGCAGTTAAAAGGTTGTCGATCTGAACTGACCGGTCTGTCCGAATCTCAACCGTCGGCTCCGACATCGGTAAATATCCAAGCGCCTCCATCTGCTTATGTTCGCAGGTGGATACATATGGACACGCCCTACATTTTGCTACAAGTCTGGATAGGCCCAAATCTCATCACCTCCAAACCTTTCCGGAGCGCTTGTCCACCAGAACAATCCGCCCCTCAATCTCAAAGTCCGCCAACTCACAAATATCAAAGATGGCATAGAGCAGCTTATGGAACCGCTCCTCCTCGGCATCCATGTTCTTCAGAGCTTGGTAGGCTGTGGGGTCTGAGTAGCCCTCTGCGTTTTTTCGATCATTCCAGGACAATTTTTATCACCCCGTTCATTCATATATTTGATAAGCGATTGAGCGTGCATATCGCTGATACCGTATGTTTCTTGTAGTTTAGAGACGAACCAGTCTGGAACATTTTTTCTTCCGCATTCGATGGCAGACAACTCAGCCGGAGAAATATCAAGATCCTTTGCCATGTCATAGAGCAGGAGCGCCCGAACCAGGCGGATATCCCGCACCATTCTTCCAAAAGCGTCAAGTCCCATAGTCGCTCTCCTTATGCCACGCCTCAATGTCGACACCAATCCGCTTCAGCATCTGGGTACAGAGCCAAATATCATCCTGGTCCTCCATCTCATATCGGCTGACCAGCTCCTTGATGCGGTCGTGGAAGGCATCGTAATAGGTTCGGAGCCGCTGAGCCCCGAACCCAAATTGTTCATGCAGCACCCACAGAATGGTCGCATCGATTTCGGCGATGTGTTTTCTGTCGTACTCGGCCAGTTCCCGCTGGATCTCTAAATCCATCGCTTTTTTCTCCGCTGCGGTAAGTACAGCGCCGTACACTTTTCCTCCGGCTTTCTTGAGTTGCATAGGTGCCTCCCATAATCCAGTTTTCCTTAGCAAAGAACATGGGGACGGCGAAGAACAGCATCAAAACTGTCGCAGTCGCGTCCCCATCGAGAAACATGATTGGTAAAGAGAGCCCAACCAGCAGCAGAGCATAGAGTTTGTTTTTCAGCAGTTCTCGTTTCCACATAGAATCGTGAGTCCCCCTCCTTGAAAATATCAATTTTGTTCAGTACACAAAGAGGTGATAAGTGTGTCCCTTCGGATACTTCTTCTTACCATGGAAATTCTTTGCCATTGGTTTGCCCGTGGTAAGGCTGGTCGGGTACGCCCCGATAAGACTACGCCAATCACCGTAAAGACGATGCATTTGGCGGTTCACTTTGGGATAGCCGCGACGAACCATCTCGGCCTTGGCCATATTTCTCAGCAGACTACGCATGATTTTTACCTCCTAAAATATCATTGCGGGCTTCGCAAGCGCTCAATCGCCATACAGGCGGCATTGGGGTCAAGCATTTTTGCCCCCTTCTCCATATCCATCTCCAGAATGGTCATAATGGCATAGTTGGCCAGATCCATCAAAGTGTCCCGAATAGACTCATCAGTGACCCGCTGCTGGCCGGCGTCATTTGCAGAAAGGCGGGAAAGAGTTTTGAACCGGGAGAACTTGTCCCCCAGCCGAATCCGGGTCATGGCTAAACCCTCTTCTACGAAGGTCTGGTGGAAACTGTCGCCATAGTCATGGTTCTTCCGCTCGTACAAGCTATTCAGCTCATCGCAGATTGTCTTATGGCGCATCACTTTCTCATTCATAAACAGATTTCTCCTTTCAAAATATCAATCTGAATTGCAGTTCACTTTGATCGTTCGGTCTGTTTCATCGGCTAAGTGTTTGAGAAGCATGGTCATAAACACTTCAAAGCCGCCGGAGCAACCGATTTCTCTAAACGTAACCCGGTAATTTTGTTTATGCCACTGCTGCTTGTATCGTTTTTCCATATGGACAATGATGGAGTTGGTCATTGCTTCATATCTCCACATAATTTCAAAATGGCGATGCGCAAGATCAATCAGCGTTTTCTCAAGCATCAGGTTTTCCTCCCGGATTCCGATTACCGAACTGTTCCTGTACTCTGATGGAAATAACGGCACTTCAGCTCTGTCGGCTCGATCCAGGAAATATCCCGAAGCCGAATGCTTCTGATAGACTTGTCACCCTTTGAGGGTAAGTTGACACTGACTTCATCCACAGCAGCCTGGGCCGCCAAATACTCCTCTTTGTATTGGCACACATCCCTATGGCCGCATTTAGTGCAGCAGGTTTCTTTTACTCCGAACATACGAACCATCTCCTTATAATTTTCATCCAGCGTTGCGGCCTCAACATTCAGCTGGTGCAGCATCATTTGCAGCTCGTCAACCAGATAAGTTTTGTCATGGCCTTCGCGCTGGCGGACGAGGCCTCGAATCCAATCGGCGACAGTAATAGGAGGCGGGATCTGCAAACCGAGGTCGCGAGCCATACGGTCGATATACCCCACCATCTGGTAGGTCGGTGCTACAATGACAGCGCCGGTTCTTGCGGATTGCTGAATCAGAAATACAGTTTTACCTGTCTGTCTCCCGGCGATGTAGACTGTCATGGTGTTTTTTCCTCCTTTTGAGCTTGGCGACGTGCCTGTTTAAGTGCCAGTTCCATAGCGTCGCCGCCTATGTCATCGTCCTTATGCGGCTTTTTCTTTTTCGCTTCGCACCTAACCAAAGTCGCGTCGTAATCATAGCCGATCCCGGCTTGATACTTTTTCGCAATGGCGCGAAGCTTTTCAGCATGATATTCATAAGTGGCACGATGGAACCCTTCCAATCCCCACTCATCACAGGCCAATTCCAGCAGTCTGGCATAATCCATCAGAGCATTGACGATTTTATAAATATCGCCATAGCAGGTTTTGATTTCGCGTTCACCATCTGCATCATGAAGGTGAAGGGTTACCTTTTCCAGTTCTATGGGCCTGGAAATAATCGGCTCAAATCGTTCCCGTGGACTGAGTTTTCTCTGAGTGGTTTCAGAATTTGATGCTTGAGGTTGGGGGACTTTTTGCACAGGAGAAGAGGGGTAGGGAGGCTTCCATGACTTAGGCGATGATTTCCCAAATAGTTTCTTGGTAAACTTCTCCTTCATAGTTCGGTCTTTCTCCTTTTTCAGATATCAATGTGAACTACTCCTCAGCAGACTCAACGATAGTCACGGTGCCCTCAAACACTCCGAACTCGGATGACTGTTGGAAAGTATGTGTTTCCGGCTCCTCTCCATCTTGCATTGGCCGAGTGAGATACCACAAAGAATCATCTTTCCAAGTGATCATCTCCAGTTTTTGGCCGGGTTCCAGTTCCAAAGTCATATCGCCACCAAAAGAGCGAGCAACGCCTTGGTCGCACCCAGTCAATAGCCCTAACGACAAAATAGCGCACAAGAGTGCGCCGACGTAAATGCGTTTCATGTTTTCTCCTTTTCCGAAAATATCAAGGCCTGATTTCAGCGATGGACTCTACAAAGCAGTTGTAATAGGTATAGCGCTTCCCCTCATAGTCAAAGAGAACATAGCCGCCGTCATTGCCCTCTATATCAATTTTCCCGGTGTACTGTGCAATGATCTCTCCGTCGGCTGTATAAATTGTCACCGTCCGTTCGAGTCCATTGTCTAAATCGCTTTTCTGATCCGTCATGGCCCGCTGGCCAGATGCGGTGTTCTGGAAGTACCAGCGCATACCGAAGAACAACCCCAAAATCAGCAGAATGGCAACCGCCACACTGATAATCTTTCCGAGGACGTTCTCAATCAGACACGCGCCCGCGATGCCGGCACATAAAATGAGTGCCGCAAATAACACAAATGCAATCCAACCGCCGATAGTCATGCTTTTTCTCCTCCTTCAAATATCAAAGAACCTCCGTAAGAATTCGGAAGTCCTTAAACACGCCATCTTCCAAAGTTACTTCGACAGGTTTTCCAAGCAACTCGGAAACATAGTTCACCTTTGCATCCTTGAGGATTCTAGTCACGTGGTCAAGGGATTCTGCAAGATTGCTGTTGCGAGTTTCCATTTCCCAGTGGCAGTCGGGAGACATATTCACCGTATATTTACCAGCATCCATAACGCCACTGCCAGACATCGAGAACCCAAGTTGGAGCCCCAGTTGAAATGAATAATCTCGCATAGTACCAAACTCAGCAAAGTCAATTTTGCCAAGCCTTTTCTCAAGCATTTTTATTCCTCCCCAACAAGTTTCTGATACAGTTCCTCAGCCTCTTTGCCTTGGAACTGGTTGATGATGCGAACATTATCGCCAGGTGCTTTCCGCCCGACGATCAATACCGCGGGGTCGCCGTGGCTGTGGTCAAAGCCGACCAAAACCGTGTCAAAATTTTTCACAGTACCCACCTCACAAAGTCAAAGAGTAATTTCACGAGGAATAGAAGACCGATGATGGCCAGGATCAAAACAGCATTGAATAGAAAACGCAAAATGTCATCCCAGCCATGCTTCATTTTTTCTTCACCCGTTTGGCCTTTCTCTCCTCATACTCAGCTTTCTCGATGGGGACCATCTTACCATCCTCTTCTTTGAAGTAACGGTTCAGCTCGATCCGCTTATCGTCGGGTGTGAGAATATAAAGATAAGCGACAGTATCATAGTCGCCATTCTTTGGGTCAACCAGGAAGTCCTCGGAGAAGACGCGATACTTCTTGGTAGAGGGCAGATAGGGCATGGTAATAGGGAAGATCGTGTCGATAAGACGAGTCATCATCCCATTACTAAACGCCGCACTAGGATAGTTGACGTTGATGCCGCAAACCCGGTCTATATCGGAATAAGTAGCCGTCCCGTCCGGAGCGATTTCTTTGAACAGGGAGAACATACGTTTACACTGGTACTTCTGATACCCTTCTTTCCAGCTACACTCGCCGGTGATATCGCTCCAAATATCCGGAGTGTCTTCGATGGGGGTCAGACACTTACCATCGATCAGGCGGTTTAGAATGCTCTTGGTGATCTGGATACTGAATCCGGAGTGGCCATCTCGGGCCAGCGTTTGATAAGCCCGAAGGGCGCTCTCATAGCAGAGCACGCCATAGGCCCAGTCGTCCGTACCCTCCGAAGCCTCCCGCTCACTCTGACAGGCAAGGGCAACCTCCTGAGCAGCCCAGGAATCTTCTTCCTCGGCCATGTAGACCGCCCGGTCATCCCAATACTCATTGGCGAATATCTTTCTGGTATCGCCCCCAAAGGCCTTGATGATCTCCGGCAGATTCTCATTGACCGCGTCCAGATGGATACCCTGCTCTTTGCAGAATGCCAGCGCCTTTTCCAAAGCCTCTCCGACTCGATTGGTCCAGAGGATGACCTTGGCGCCATTGGCTTGCTCCTGCTTGAGCCGAGAGATGGTCTTGTTGATCGGATCGCCGACCTCCGGGAACTTGTTTGTGACCAGACAGCCGTCGAAATCCACCGCGATGATCTTCGGAGGGGTAGACGCCGTAGCGTTCTCGGGTTCCTTGGTTTCGACCGCATTTGCATTCATTTCGTTCATGGTGTTTTCTCCTTTTTAAAATATCAATCGATAATGGTGAGTTCACTCATCGGAACGGTTGCCAGTGCTCCGTTCGTTTTCTTGATAACGGCCTTGTCTGCGAAGAGACCAACGCCGAGCTGTAAAATATCAACCTCTTCGGCGCGCTCTTTTGCCAATCTGAGGCATCCCGAACAGGCTCCTTCGGGAGCCCACCCCAAATTCATACAAGCGATGCAGTCGGGCACACTCTGATAAATCCCTTTCATGTCGCTCCTTTCCAGAAAATATAAATGCCCCGAACTGCTGTTACACAATTCGAGGCATTCTTTTTTTTTTCGTATTTTGTTTAATCCGAGGCTTTGAAGTTGTAGACCGGGCGAATACGCTCCACAATGTCCGCTGTGGGGCCGATTTGTGCGATAATCTCATCCATGCTCTTATACGCCATGGGAGATTCGTCCAACGTATCCGGCACCACACAGGTCGTATAGATGCCTTCCATTTCCGACCGGAAGGTTTCCATAGACAACGTATTGAGCGCAGCTCGCCGGCTCATCAGTCTTCCCGCGCCATGCGGAGCGGAGCAGTTCCACTCTTCATTTCCCTTGCCAATGCAGATCAGGCTTCCGTCACGCATGTTGATGGGGATGAGCAGCTTTTCGCCAGCTTTGGCAGAAACGGAGCCTTTGCGAAGGATCATGGCGTCCGTATCAATATAATTATGGATGGTGGTGAATTCGTCCGTAATCGTGAATCCCATCCCGGACACGATGATGTCCGCCATAGCTTTTCGGTTCAGAACGGCGAAGCGCTGGGTCAACTTCATGTCGTGGATGTAGTCGTCGAACAACTTACCCTCCACATAGGCCAGGTCTTTCGGAATATCCAACACGTGCTCTTTCTTCAGCGCCGTAATGGTCTTCTGAATTTCCTGGAAACGCCCCTCCGCTTTCAACTGGGCAATGGTCTCCTGAATCTGATGACGGGCTCCGCCCCAGAGTGCCCGGCGGCCTTCGTTTTGATAATAGTCGGCCACTTCCGTTCCGAGATGTCGGCTCCCGGAGTGAATCACGAGAAACAGCCGCCCGTCCCCGGCTTGGTCTACCTCAATAAAGTGGTTACCGCCTCCCAAAGAGCCGATGCTGTGAACTGCTCGGTCAAGATTGACCTGGTCGGCACAACGGAGCTGGGTCAAGTCGATTTCCGAATTGAGAGGATGGGGAATATCGCGGATTTCTCGGCCGTAGGGAATCTTCTCCCGAATCAGCGCATCCAGCTTGGCGAAGTCAATCTCGCGTTCGGCCAGTTCCACAGTTTCCATACCACAGCCAATATCCACGCCTACCATACCGGGGACGATCTTGTCCTGAATGGTCATAGTGGTGCCGATGGTACAGCCTTTACCCGCATGGACATCGGGCATAATGCGGATTTTACAGCCTGCAAACTCAGGCCGGTCACAAACAGCTTGAATCTGCTCCCGAGCCGCTCCTTCCAGCTCATTGGTGTAGCAAATAGCAGTGTTGTATTGCCCTTGAATTGTTATCACAGTTTTTCTCCTTTCCTGTGGGCTTAGAACTCTAAAGGCTCATAAATATAATTACTCTTCCACGATCTCGAAGTTCTCAGGAGGGTACAGATAATCTTCACCGCTGTCGTCGACCAGCCTATACCAACCCTTTTTCATGCCAAGAACGGTATAAACTTTATCGTGTGTAAGCATCAGGAACTCGGTTTCGCCTTTCCAGCGTACTTTCATAGCGTTCAAATATCAATCCTCTTCGATGTCTTCCTGGCGAATCTCCTCCGTATCCCAATCAGGACCGGGTAAGTCAATATCGGCCAGATAGGCAACGCCTTCCTCCAAGACCTCGACAATGGTTGCTGTCCTTCCGTCCTTCAGGCGGACTTTGTCATACTTTTTAACCATGCGAACTCCTTTTCACCTTCCGGTTCAGACTAATGCTCGTTAAATCATGAGTTAGAACTGCACGTCAACCGAATCGAAAATATCACGAAGGGAGCGTCCATCGAAGAAGTCGTCCGAAAGAAGGTCATCTATGTCTGAATAGTCTTTCCAGGTCTCGCCATACCACATCGCATAGGTGGTATTTGAATCGCTGGTTTCTGGCTCGATGCCACATCGCTTGCCGTTGTACTCAAACTCGGCCGTGGCATACTCATCGCTCAGAATCGCTACAAACTCTTCTAAAGTCATAAAATATCATCATTCTCCTTCCTTAAATCCTCCGGTATCTCTTCCTGAGTGCTACTAATTCGTTTTCCGGTTTCACGATCCCACTCATAATAATGAATGTGCTCGCCATGACTTCCATACGAATGGTGTTTTGGGTTTCCGTGATCGGTTGTGTGTATCTCCTTTACTTTCCAACCATCGCCGTCATAAAAGGCACGAGTTTTAACGCTACTGTCAGAAGTAACATGGTCGACAACACTGTCCGGTTCATCTCGCTTAGAAGGAGCAGTGTGTCCTTTGATGGTTTTTGTCACTATTGTATCAGACTTCCCGGTTTTATCAAGCGGATACGGCGGCCCATTACGAACGCCCCACTTCTGACCTTTGACGCCATGATGAGCAAGGACATTAAATCCAAGCCGGCCCCGGAGTTCCCAGAGAATATCTTCCACGGTTTCGCGGGTCTTCGGGTTCAGTTTGATATAGTCCTTGTGTTCATCATACCACGAGAAGATCTCGCTCAGATCACCTTCCGCCCAGCTGAAGGCCCACCAGTCGCAGATCATCTCAATAATATAATTGTAAGGCATCTCCAGCAGGACTTCGCCTTCACCGGGGTCATCGTTGATTAGAACCCAGTGCTGCCAGTGATGGGGATTGCGGTGGATGTGCAGGAGCCAGGCTCTTTGGAACGCCTGGACAACAGCATAGGAGCGGTTGCCTCCATAGAAATAAGCGTCATAGGCCTCGTACTCATCCGGCTTTGATTTGGACGCATCATGCTCGAACTCGGTCTGCCAAGCAGCGTCCGGTTTCCCCTCAAAGAGCCAGGGCATGTTGGTCTGAAGCCAGTCAAAACCCTTTTTTCACGTTGGCCTTGTGCTTTTGTAAATATAAATCGTATTGGTAACTCACGGGCCGCACCTCAATTCTTGATGCCAAGTTTCAGTTTGGCCTGCTTGAGCGTCAGCCCAACAAAGTCGTTCGGTTTGATGATGGCAGGCGCCTTGGAACGGGAAACGGCTTCCCCATACTCCAGAACACCTTGCGTTCCGTCGTCGTAGAGAAGCCGCAGCCGATCGTTCAAAATATCACGCTGAACCATCCTGATTCGCTTTTGTGCCATATTGCCCTCCTGTGTTTTAAGTGGTGTATGC
>JAHAEW010000016.1 GCA_018374635.1 Clostridiales bacterium | reverse complement strand
GAGAACTCTGCTTCTCTCTTTATGTTCCTCTTTTGGCCCCTATATGCCAGAAACCAGGCTCATGCTTGATGCATAGCCGGGTTTCTCGACAGGCTGAAATCCGCCCTTTATCAAAAGGGCGGATTTTTTTACTTCAATCCAAAGAGGACCAATATCAGACCATACGCCACGCTGGCACTGATGCCGAACACCAGCACCGGCCCTGCAATCGTAAACATTTTGGCGGCTACACCGGTCACCAGTCCTTCGCTTTTGAATTCCAAGGCCGGGGAGACCATGGCATTTGCAAATCCTGTGATGGGAACCAGCGTCCCGGCTCCAGCCCATTTTGCCAGCTTATCAAAAGTCCCCAGCCCGGTCAGAAGCGCCGCCAAAAAGATCAAGGTAATGGATACCGCGCCTCCGGCGCCGTCCGCATCCATTCCCCGGCTCATATAAAACTGCCGCAGCCCCTGCCCTCCGGCACAAATCAACCCGCCCACCAGAAAGGCCAATATCAGGTCTTTCCAGAGCGGCGACCGCCCCGCTTTCGCTTTGACATAGGCTCCATATTCCCTATTGGTCATATCCATTTTCGTATCCTCCTTTTTTCTTGATTTTAGTGTGAGCCGACTTTCATTTTTTATACAGCCGATCTTCATTCTTTGGACAGGTCTTTGGGCAAACAAAATATAACGCTTTCTTACAAAGCCATAAAAGCCCCTACCATATATATCCTGTACTCAGAAGAAAGGGTTCCTTACAGGCTGTCCGGCTCTCAGCCTTGTGTCAAGTTCCTACATTGCGGGCGGATGCCCTCCGCCCCTCTCCAGCGCGCCAAACGGCAGCAGGTACGCTCTCTCCGGCGGATAGGGAGGGGCGCATTCCAAACCGGAATGCGCCCCTCCTTCCTTTTATCTATCTATCCCTCTGCCGGCTTCCAAAGAGCGCGTCCCGCCGCTCTTCTCCACCGAAGAGATTGTTATACTGAACGCGTGCATAGTCCTGGATCAAAGCGGTGTACCCGTTGTTCTCCAGATGACTGTATGCCTCTCCCCGGGCATCCCAATATCCCGGGAAGGACAGTGCGGGCACGCTCTGCTGCATCTGCCACAGAAAATTTCCATACAGACTGCTCTCGATGCCGGCATACCGCAGGACATGCTGCCCCAAAAAGTTCAGGCTGGTAACCTCCGGTCCGTCCTGGGGAAGAGGATAATTGGCCCAGATCACAAAGGGCACCTGGAATTTCCCCATGTACTGTTCCATAGTCATCTCCCCCTGCGCCACACCATAGGCCTTATCCAGGAAGGCCTGCTCCACAGACGGCTGGTGGTCCCCAAACATAACAACCAGCGTGGGTTCCTCTATCTGCTCCAGATAGGAGATAAGCTCCGCAAATGCCTCGTCCGTCTTATTGGCCAGGGTAAGATATTGCTCCGCCATGGGGTAGACCCCCGGCTCGTCGGTTAGCGTCACTTCCGCCGGGTAGTCCTCCACCGTGTAGCTTCCGTGGTTCTGAATGGTCACATTGAAGAGGAACAGGGGTTTCCCCTCCTCCTTGTGCTCCATCTCCCAGATCAGCTGGGCAAAGTCCGAGGAATCGCTCACATACCCATGCTCCTCTGTCCGGGGCACATCCATATCCTCGCCGCATTTAAAAATGTCAAATCCCAGGCGGGGGTAGGCGATGTTTCTCTGCCAGGAGGTGCGCTCCCCCGGATGAAATGCCCGGGTCTCATAGCCATTCTCCCGCAGGAGCGAAGCCATGGAATCGGCGGACCTCAGCACATACTGCTGGTAAGGGATGCTTCCCGAGGGCAGGAAGGCCATGGAGTTGCCGGTCAAAAACTCGAATTCACTGGCGCTGGTACCGGCGCCGAATACCGAGGCATACGCCTTTCCCCGGATCGCATTATCCAGAGAGTCCATATAGTCGGTCACGCTCTCACTGAGGGAGAGATGTCCGAAGGATGCAAAATCCGCCCAGGACTCATTCATGACTGCAATGATATTGGGGCGTTCCACATCCACCGCCGCAGGGGGCGCTTTGTCCGCTCCCTCTACAATCTCAGAGGCCCGCTCTGCCGTGGCATCCTCCGGGGGCGTCACCCGCATAAATTCCGTATTGCGCAGAAACACAGCCACCGCTCCGCCGCTGCGGTAAGCCCCGGTCTGGTCCCATACATCGGCCTCTACTCCGAAAGCGGCCAGACATTGAGGCTGAAGCACGGGGAACAGGCACAGCCCGCCCAGCAGCAGACCGCCCAGCCGGACAGGCAGGCTGCGGCGGCTGGGTCGGAAGGCCCCTCCTTTGATCTGATGGCGCAGCCCCCAGATCAGGACTGCCACCATCGCCATGGCTGCGGCCATCTGCCAGGTTGGCGCATACCGGTAGCTTCCCGCCACCGCCGCCGCAGTCCCCAGTGCGGTGAAGTCCCAGGGAAGGATGGGAGTGCCCCGGAACACGGAGACAAAGTAGTTGGCCGCGCCCCACAGCCCTGCCGCGCCATGCAGCACGATGCAGCAGACCGCCGGATAGCCGGAGATGGCGCAGGAGAGCCAATAGAGCCCGGCCAGGCACGCCGCATTGGCCAGAGTGATCCCCGCCCCCATCTCCCACGGCATGGCGCCCAGGATAAACTGCATGAGCCAGAAGGCGCTCAGGGGCGGCAGGAGCAGCAGAGCAGCCTTTTCAAAATAAGTTCTCAATTGTTTCTTATGATTTGATATCTGAACTACTTTCATTCAAAATTCTCCCATTTTTCTTTTCACACAGCAGGAGTGGTCATTATACACTCTTTTGCGCGTCCTGTCAAAATGGGACAAAAAAACACACCGGCATTTCGGTTTGAAATGCCGGTGTTGTTTGTGCCTGGGATCAGATTTCCTCCGCCCGGCCGAGAGATCCCCCGGACGCCTCAACGGCGCGGCGGGTCTCCTCCTGGCGCTCCTCGATGGCTTCCTTGAGGAGTATATCCTTCACCTTCATCAGGCGGATCGTGGTGGCGCGTTCATTTTCATCCAGTTTCATGGAGATATACTTGATAGCCTCCTGCATCTGGGGGATCTTCACATACTCCAGCGCGTTGACACGGCGGCGGGTCTTTTCGATCTCCTCCGCCAGGAGCTGGCTGGTTTTTTCGATCTCAGCCAGCTTGAGCATATCCTGAAAGACGGATGCCATGCTGTCTACCGCGTCATCCAGTTCGCCGGAAGTGGTGGCAAAGCCGTAGGGATAGACCTCCCCGGGGTCCTCGCTCTTGGTCTTGAAGTGGTAGACGGGTACATTGACCGACATGATGTTCTGGAAGCTCATATCCAGCTCCACACTCTGTTTGGGATAGAGCAGGGACTGTTCCAGCATCTCGCCGGACATGAGGGCCGAGGCCACCGTAAAGGAGCCGTAGGCCTGCATGAGGGTGTCTTCCACCTTTTTGCGCAGGGCCCGGTTTTCCCGCACCACATCCAGAAACTGCTTCATCAGCTCATCGCGCTTGTCTTTGAGCAGTTTATGGCCCCGGACCGCCGTTTTGAGCCGGCCCTTCAGCCGGGTCAGTTCCATGCGGGTGGGGTTCACGTTGATGGCCGGCATGCGTTATCCCTCCTTTTTCGGGAGGTACTTTTCGATCAGCTCCGGTTTGATGCGCTTGAGCTCAGCGGGGGGCAGAATGGAGAGCAGCTCCCAGCCCAGATCCAGCGTCTCCTGGATGGTCCGGTTGGTCTCGTTGCCCTGGGAGACATAGCGCTTTTCAAACTCATCCGCAAACTTGGCGTACAACAGATCGGTGGGACTCAGAGCCGCCTCGCCCAGAATGGACATCAGCTCCTTGTTCTCCTTACCGGTGGAATAGGCGGCAAAGAGCTGGTTCATGGTGCCGGAGTGATCCTCCCGGGTCTTGCCCACGCCGATGCCCTTGTCCTTCAGACGGGACAGGGAGGGCAGCACATCCACGGGCGGGTTGACGCCCTTGCGGAAGAGCTCGCGGCTCAGGATGATCTGTCCCTCGGTGATATAGCCGGTCAGGTCGGGGATGGGGTGGGTCTTGTCATCCTCCGGCATGGTGAGGATGGGGATCAGGGTGATGGAGCCGGGCTTGCCCAGCTGGCGGCCGGCGCGCTCGTAGATGGTCGCCAGGTTGGTGTAGAGGTAGCCCGGATAGCCGCGGCGGCCCGGGACCTCCTTCTTGGCGGCCGAGACCTCGCGCAGCGCCTCAGCATAGTTGGTGATATCGGTCAGGATGACCAGTACGTGCATTCCCTTCTCAAAAGCCAGATACTCGGCGGCCGTCAGCGCCATGCGCGGGGTGGCGATACGCTCGACAGCGGGGTCATTGGCCAGGTTGGTGAAGAGGACCGTGCGGTCGATGGCGCCGGTGCGCTTGAACTCCTGCACAAAGAAGTCGGACTCCTCAAAGGTGATGCCGATGGCCGCAAAGACGACGGCGAAGTTGCCCGCGTCGTCCCCCAGCACCTTGGCCTGCCGGGCAATCTGGGCGGCCAGGGCCGCGTGTGGCAGGCCGGAACCGGAGAAAATGGGCAGCTTCTGCCCGCGGACCAGGGTGTTCAGGCCGTCGATGGTGGAAATGCCGGTCTGGATAAACTCGTTGGGGTAGTCCCGGGCGGCCGGGTTCATGGCCAGACCGTTGATGTCCCGGTGCTCCTCCGCCAGGATCTCAGGGCCGCCGTCGATGGGCCGGCCCATGCCGTTGAACACGCGTCCCAGCATGTCGCCGGACACGCCCAGCTCCAGGGGATGGCCCAGGAAGCGGATCTTGGAGTCCTTCAGATTGATGCCTGCGCTGGCCTCAAAGAGCTGGACCACCGCGTTGTCGCCATTGACTTCCAGCACCTGGCAGCGGCGGACCGTGCCGTCGGGCAGCTCGATCTCGCCCAGCTCGTCGTAAGCGACGCCCTGCACTTTTTTGACCACCATCAGAGGACCGTTGACCTCCTGGATCGTCTTATATTCCCGGATCATACGTCCAGTCCTCCTTTCTCGGCACATGCGTCGATCTCACCGGCCATGCTGCGGGCGATACCGGCGTAGACCTCCGCATACCGGTCGGCCTCGGCGCTCTTGGCGCGGCCGATCCGCTCCCGGGTGGGGATGGCAAAGAGATCTGCGGTCTGCGCGCCCTTCTCAATGGCAGCGCGGCACAGACGGTCATAGTTCAGGATCAGGGAGAGCAGCTTCTCCTGGCGGTCATAGCTGGAATAGCTGTCAATGTCCACGAAGGCATTCTGCTGGAGGAAGTCCTCCCGCACCATCTTGGCCGTCTCCAGCGTCAGCTGGTCACTGGGCGAGAGGGAGTCCTTGCCCACCAGCTGCACGATCTCGTTGAGGCTGGCCTCCTCCTGGAGGATGGACATGGCCTTCTCCCGGTCCGCCAGGAACTCCTTGCCCAGTCTCTCGTCAAACCAAGGCTTGAGAGAGTCCAGGTACAGGGAGTAGGAGTTGAGCCAGTTGATGGCCGGGAAATGGCGCTTATATGCCAGAGAGGAGTCCAGGGCCCAGAACACTTTAACAATGCGCATGGTAGCCTGGGAGACCGGCTCGGACAGGTCGCCGCCGGGGGGAGAGACCGCGCCTACGGCGGTCAGAGAGCCTCTGCGCTCCCCATCGGAGCCGATGCACTCCACCATGCCGGCCCGCTCATAGAACTGGGCCAGGCGGGAGGAGAGGTAGGCGGGGTAGCCCTCTTCGCCGGGCATCTCTTCCAGGCGGCCCGACATCTCACGCAGGGCCTCGGCCCAGCGGGAGGTGGAGTCGGCGATGACCGCCACATCATAGCCCATATCCCGGAAGTACTCGGCAATGGTGATGCCGGTGTAGATGGAGGCCTCGCGGGCGGCCACGGGCATATCGGAAGTATTGGCGATGAGCACCGTGCGCTTCATCAGGGACTCGCCGGTGCGGGGGTCCTTCAGCTCGGGGAACTCCCGCAGAACGTCGGTCATCTCATTGCCGCGCTCGCCGCAGCCGATATAGACCACGATGTCCACATCGGCCCACTTGGCCAGCTGGTGCTGCACCACGGTCTTGCCCGAGCCGAAGGGACCGGGCACAGCGGCGGTGCCGCCCTTGGCGATGGGGAACATGGTGTCGATGATGCGCTGGCCGGAGCACAGAGGCGCCCTGGGGGGATATTTGTGCTTATAGGGGCGTCCCACGCGGACGGGCCACTTCTGCACCATGGTGAGGGAGACGCTCTCCCCCTTATCGGTCTTGAGGACCGCCACCGGCTCTTCCACGGTGTATTCGCCGGCCGGGGCCACCCTCTCCAGCGTGCCGCTCATCTTGGGGGGGATCATGATCTTGTGGAGCACTACGCTGGTCTCCTGGACCGTTCCGATCACATCGCCGCCCTGGACCTTGTCGCCCGCCTTGGCCACGGGGGCAAAGGCCCACTTCTTCTCCCGGCTCAGGGCCGGGACCTCAATTCCGCGGGTGATGTTTGCCCCCGCCTTGTGCATGATCTCCTCCAGCGGACGCTGGATACCGTCGTAGATATTCTCAATGAGACCGGGCCCCAGCTCCACCACCAGGGGCGAGCCGGTGGTGATCACCTCGGCGCCAGGTCCCAGGCCGGAGGTCTCCTCGTAGACCTGGATGGAGGCGGAGTCCCCGTTCATGTTCAGGATCTCGCCGATCAGACGCTGTCCACCCACGCGTACCACGTCGGCCATGTTGGCGTTTTCCATCCCGGTGGCCACCACCAGGGGTCCGGAAACCTTAACAACTTTGCCCATTCGGTTTCAACCTTCTTTCAAGGCAGATTTCATACTCATCGCCTCTCCGCCGGAGAGGACTTTTCCGCCGCAGCTTTTTACAGGATATCCGCGCCAACGGCCCGCTCCACTGCGCTTTTCACATTGGCCATGCCGATCCCCAGGGAGCCTTCCTTCCCGGGGATGAGGATGATGGCGGGTGTAAGCTCATCCTTATAGCGGTTTACGTCGGCCTCCATCTGAGCCGCTGCCTGCTCGGTGAGATAGATCACCGCGTAGTTTTCTCTGGCCAGGGCGTGGAGCACCCGGCGGGCCTCCTCCACGCTTTCCACCGGAAACACATCCAGCCCCAGGGCCTTAAACCCCAGAACGCTGTCCTTGTCTCCCAGTACTGCAATCTTATACATAGGCGTCACGCAGCCTTTCCCGGATAAGATCCGCGCTCAGGCCGGCCATGCGTCCCGAAAGGATGGTGCGGATGGCGGTGATCTCCGCCTCCCGGGCATAGAGATAGCCAATGACCGGATGCTCTCCGAAGGGCACCCGCCGGGCCGTACACAGATAGGTGTTGACCGCGTTGTCACAGGCCCGCTCAAACGCGGTGAAGGAGTGCCCCTGATCGCCCATCAGCCCTGCGCCCAGGACAGCGGCCTCCGCCAGGGCCCCGCCCTGAAAGAGGGCGCTCAGCTCGCTGCTCTTGGTCTGGCACAGGGTGCTCTCCTCCACGCTGCCCCCGGGGACCAGGACCAGGGCGAGAAAGTCGCTTCCCTTCCCCATCCGGGCCGCGCGCACCACCGAGCGCAGGTTGGCCGCGTCGGCCAGCAGGCGCACATAGCCCGTCAGGAAGGGGCTGCCCACCGCCTTGGCCGCGGCGCTCATCTCCTGAAAGTAAGCCTTATCCAGGATGAAGTCGGCCAGCTGAGGATCCCGGGTGGCGGCCAGCGTCTCCTTGGCCTTTTCCGCCGCCGTGCGGAAGGTGCCGCTGTAATCCCGCAGCTCCTCCCGGCGGAAATCCTCCGTCAGCTTCACCGGGGAGTAGCGCCCTCCGCTGGAGAGGTAAAGCCCCGCGTCCACGCCCATGGCCTCCGCCTTGATGAGCGTCTTGATATTATGATAGTCGTATTTCATTTGAAATACGTCGATGAGGCGCTTGTCTGGCGCCGCCGTGCGCAGGTCCTGGTAGACCGCGTCCCGGGCCTTGGCCAGCACCTCGTCCAGCGCCGTCGCAGTGAGCCGGGATAGCTCTCCATAGCCGCACTCGCTCAGGACCTTGGCGGCCTCCTCGTCCGTGCGGGCGTCGATCATCCGCTCCATGCGCTCCCGGGTCAGGAGCCGGTTCTCCATGGCCCGCACCCGGGTGGAAATGCTGAGATAATCCGTGTCTTTCAGCTTTTTGGACAAGACACTTCCTCCTTTCCCGTCTGGGGAGCGGAATCAGGCTCCTTCATGGAAGAGGACCTTGGCCACGGCGGCGTCCATCTCGCGGCGCTGCATGCGGACCAGAGTCTCAAAGGTGCCGTTGACTTCCACATCTCCATCGCTGAGAATGAAGCCGCCGCCGATGGGGCGGGTCTCCACCGCCAGCGTTAGGCGTCCCCGCTCGCCCAGCAGTTCGTTCGCGCGGGTGACCGCCGCCTTCCCATAACGGGGCCGGTCCTTCTGCGAGAAGATGACCTGCTCACTCCCGGACTGGCTGGCACTGGCGATGAGCTTGGCCAGCAGTTCCACATAGTCCTTCTCCGGCAGGCTGAGAAGATCCTCCAGCGCCTTGCGGAAGGCCTCTTCCAGGACCTCCTGCTTGGCTGCCAGGATCAGTTTGCGGGCCTCCAGCTGGGCCACGCTGGCCAGCCGCTCCTCCCGCTCTTCCGCCGCCCTGCGGCCCCGGGAGAGGACTTCCTCCGTCTCCTGAGCGCACCGCCGGTCATACTCCGCGGCGATCTGAGCCGCTTCCGCGGCCGCCCTGGCCTGGATCTCTGCGATCTCCCGGTCCACGTCGGCGTTGATGCGGCTGGTGATTTTATCGATTCCGTCCATGATGTCGTCTACCGCCTTTCCACAGTGGGGCGTCCCGATCAGGCGCTGATGTTGATGATCATCAGCATGGAAGCCAGCAGGGACAGGATGGCATAGAACTCAACCGTGATGCACAGCACCATGCCCTTGGCCCAGTCGTCCGGCTTCTTGGCCAGAATGTTGATGGACCCCGCGGCCACGCGGCCCTGTGCAATGGCGGAGAAGAGTCCGCCCAGCGCCATGGGGAGACAGGCAAAGAGGTACTGCATGCCCTGGGCAATGGTCAGCTCGGGCAGGGTGCCGGAGAGCAGTCCCATACGGAAGATGGCAAAGAACCACACCACCAGGCCATACAGGCCCTGGGTGCCGGGGATGACCTGAAGGATCATGACCTTGCCAAACTTGGACGGGTCCTCGCACAGCAGGCCTGTGCCGGCCTCACCGGCGATGCCGGTGCCCTTTGCCGAGCCGATGCCGCTCAGAACGGCCGCCAGGCCGGCGCCCAGCAGGGCCAGGGCCAGGCCGCCGATGCTTCCCAGGAAGGTCAGGCTCTGCTGCAGTTCCACCAATGCATTCATATCAGTCATTGTTAGTTCCTCCTCAAACGATTACTCTTGAATATCCACAAACTTGGTGTTGATCTCCAGTGGTCGGAACGGCCTGCCGCCGTCCTGATAGAATTTCCCAAAGTACTCCAGGCATTGCAGGCGCAGGTCATGGACGTAGCACCCCAGCAGGTTGAGCGCAAAGTTGAGCGTGTTGCCCGCCATGGAGATGATAACGAAGATCAACACATTCCCAGGGATCGCGCCCAGTGTGTTGAACACCTGGGCAATGACCGAACCGGCCAGCATCAGGGCCATCAGCCGGGAATAGGAGAGGATGTCGCCAAAGTATCCGGTCACATGGTTGTAAAGAGAGCCTAAGATCCCGGTGATCTTTCCAGCCCCCTTGTTTGTGACCACTGGACCGGCCACAACCAACAGTCCGCCCAGCGCCAGGAGCAGGGGTGTCACACCCAGGATGGCCAAACCGATCCCCAGAAAGACCACCCACCAGGTAACTTCTTCCCAGAGGGCGTCCATATACTGGCCCTCCTTCAGCTTTTTCACAAAGCTGATGAGCATACCCGCGTTGATCTGTACAAAGCCCAGCACCATGGAACCCACCAGGATCTGCAAGGTGTTGTCCAGCGGTGTGAAAAGGGGCTTCCAGAACCAGACGAACTGGCTCTCTGGATTGATGACCTTGAGCAGCTGTGGGATGAAATCTCCAAAGAATCCGCCCGTCAGGGCCCCCAGGAAGAAGGTGCTGATGCCGCACAGGCCCAACAGGGCGAAGAAATTGTGCATTCCGCCCTTTGGCCGGACTTTTTTGAGCACGAACACCGAGGCCAGCATCATCAGAAGGCCGTACCCCATGTCCGCCATCATGATGCCGTAGAAGAGAATAAAGAACGGCGCCATGAGCGGGTTTGGATCGATCCCGTTATAGGCGGGGAGCGAATACATCTCCGTGACCATATTCAGCGGCCGGGTCAGGGCGTTGTTCTTGAGCTTGACCGGGACGCTGGGATAGTCTTCTTCCGCGGGGTCCTCCGCCTGAAACGCGCATCCGAAGGGTTCCAGCCTCTGCCGCAGGGCGTCCAGCGACTCGGCCGGGGCCCAGCCCTCCAGAAAGAAGGCGGTCTCGGTATCCCGCAGGCGGCTCTTGGCCTCCTCCCGGCGCACCTCCTGGGCCGCCCGGTCCGCGCAGCGTTCCAGCGCTTTCCTGGCCTCCTTTTGCCCCGCGATCCCGGCTTTTGCCGCTTCCAGCTCACGCTCCAGCTCCACCAGGGTCTCATCCAGCCTGCGGTCGTTTTCCCGGGCGGTGCCGGTCCAGCCCTTCAGGCTGGCCTGGGAAAAGCCGTACTCCTTGAGGACCTGCTCGGCCGCCTCCTCTACCGCCTTATGACAGGCAAAGAAGAGATAGCGGGCGTTTTGATCGGCGCTGATCTCGGTGAGCTGCGCCAGGTCTGTGGCTCCCTTCAGCGCGTTCAGAAGTTCCTCCATGACCACCTTGCCGGGCACCGTGCCCAGGCGGATGGCCGTCTCACGGGTCGAGGCCGTCTCCAGCGGAAGGTCCAGCCCGAGCCAGGGAGCAAGGGCCATCTTCTGTCCCCTCACTTTGCTCCTCTCGGCATTCAGTCCGGTGATACGCTGCTCCGCCTCCACAAGGGTGCGGGCTGTCTTCCGAGCGGCCCTGTACGCCTCCTCGTCAAAGAACTCCCGCTCGGAGATGACGGGGCGCGCTTTGAGCAGCCCGCCCTTTGCAGGCGCATATTTTTTGAGGATGTCCAGCGCAGCCAAAGCGGCCGCGCTGGCCTCTCTGGCCTCGTTGAGCGCCCGGTCATCCGGCCGGGACAGGCCCTGCCAGGCCGCTCCCTCCAGATCGGAGGGCTCGGCGATCTCCACACAGCCCGCCCGCTGGAGTACCCGGAGGATCTCTTCTCTGTCTGACCGCATGCCAAAGAGGCGAATCCGCTTCATTTTGACGATGGACATCAGACATTCACAACCCTTCTGACAATGAGTGCCGCAGCATCCGCCAGCCGGCCCTCAGCCTCCTGCTGGAGCGCGTTGCAGGCCCGTGTGGTCTCCTCCAGCACCTGCTCCGTGTGTTTGGAGGCGCGCTCTTCGGCCTCCTGCAAAAATCCCCTCACCTGCGCCTCGGCCTGTATCCGGGCGGAGCTGAAACGCTCCTCCCCGGCACGGCGGGCGTCCGCGACGGTCTTTTTTGCCTGTGCCAGGGCCTCGTTCCTGCGCTGCTGCGCCAGTGTCTCAGCCTCCGTCACCTGCTTGATTCCCTCCAAAGACATCTCTTCACCGCCTTTCTTTTGGTCGTATTCCATAATAAACCATCCAGATTATATTGAAATCATACTCGAACCGTCCATAAAATGCAAGTTCAATTTTCCAACCGAATCGTTGTAGTACCTGTCTCTTTTTGCAACTAAACCATCTAGTACACTTCTTATTTTTGTTAAATTTTTGACTAATGGGTCTTTTTTATGGGTAATCGCACCCTTTGTATCCCCCGCGCTTTTATGCATATAGAAATTCCCAAACCTTTTTTGTGCATTTTGTATACTCATCAGTTTTTTCCTTTTTCATCTCTGCGCGGGCATCCACAGTGTTCCCGCTCTTTCCCCCTTCCACGCATATTTCCTTTCAAAAAAGGCGGCGGCATGGATCTCCATGCCGCCGCCTTGCCGATTCAATTCTCAGCTGTGTGCAGATTGGCCCAGGAATCATTTCCTCCGCCCGCCGCCCCCAGGATCGGGACCAGCTTTTCTTCTGCGCCGGCTCCTCCCAGTGCCTCTGCCGCCGCAGCCAGGGATACCTCTCCCAAATCCACCCAGAGGCGGTCGGCATGCTCCGCCAGTGCCGTCGCGCTCTGGCCGCTGACCGCGTCCTGTCCGGATACGAGCACATCTCCCCCGGTACGAATGGAGAGTTTTACGTCCGGATAGGCCGCCAGCGCGGTCTCCACCTGGGTGTAAAAAGCGGTGATGATCTCCTGAAACCTGCTCTGGTCATAGTTTCCGCCCCGCTTGATATACTCCAAATGCCCCTGGGTGGGATAGGCGCTGTTGTCCAGTAGGATCTCGTCAAACCCCAGTTCCGCGAGCTCCACGCACACATCCACCACGTAGGCCCGCGCCTCCTCGCTGGTGGGGCTCATCCAGCGCAGGTCCTCCTGATCCCGCCAGTTATACCCGCTGTTTGTCTTAATCCCCAGTGACGGCACCGCATAGGGCGCCTTATTGTCCCGGAAGCAGGATACCCGGGCTACTGTGTAGACGTTTCCGGCATTCCAATTCTGAATGGCCTGATTGAGCTCCGGGTCTGAGGCGGACGCGCCCGCCTGTTTGGCAACCTCCAGAGCGGAGACATAGCCAAGGGACCCGTCATCGGCCTTCATGTCGAATACCGCGGTATTGCCCCCTGCCTCTGCCAGCAGGGCCGGCGCCGTCCCGTCCTTCAGGGCGCTGCGGGGCAGCAGGGCTGCCTGCATGGGCGGCTCCGGTGTGGGCGTCGGCGTGGGGACGGTCGTCACCACCACTGGTTCGCTCACTTCCGGCTCCGGCAGAGGATCTTCCCCGCCAAAAAACGGGAGGGACAGGTGTGCCCCATCGCTGGAAAAGGCCAGGTGATTCTCCTGCAAAAAGAAGAGTCCCAGCACCAGCAGCAGCACCACCGCCAGCACCGCAATGATGACTTTCAGCACGCCCTGCCCCCGGGAGCGGCCGTGATAGCCTCCGTATCCATACCGGTTTCCTCGCCTTGCCATGTCTGATTCCCACCTGTCAGTTGTTGTTCATCATTTCTGATGCGCTTCGCCCGCGCCATCCGGGCGCGCACGCTTCTCCGCTGCGGAGAGGAGGGCATCCAGCTTATAGAGCGCCTCTGCCACCATCGCACGGTCCTCCGGTGTCATTGTGTCCAGGAGGGAATTAAAATAGCCGCTCACATCGGTAGCCGCTTTCTGATGCAGAAGACAGTACTGCTCGGTCGCAGAGACATAGATCACCCGCCGGTCCTGTTCCGAGCGTTCCCGGCGGGCCAGTCCCAGCCGTTCCAACCGGTCCACGATGCCGGACACGGTGCTGTTGGCGCTGCCTGTCCGCTCGGCCAGAACGCTGATGGGAAGCGGCCCCTCCTCCCCCAGCACATTGAGGACCAGCGCCTGCGGGAAGGTCAGATTCAGCTTTCCGAAATGTGCGCGAAATTGCTGCGACATATGCTGTGTCACACGCAGATATGACATCAAAACACTGGGCCTCTCTTCCATATGATGTTCGCTCCTTCCCCGAATCGGGCTCTTCAAGAGCATACCCTCTGCTCCTGGATTTGTCAATCGCTCCTGTCAGCGCGGCGGCAGCCGGACGCCCCCCGCTCCTCCGTCCTCTTCTCACCCGACCGCCGGGGTCATCAGCCGCTCCAGCACCACTGCCAGCTCCGCCCGGGTGGCTGTGGCCTTAGGGGAGAGCTTTCCCTTGCTGCCTGAGATCAGTCCGGCCCCCACCGCGTGCTCCATGCCATCCACCGCCCATTTGGATACGGTATTGCCGTCGGTATAGGCGCTCAGCTTCCCCTGCGCGGTATCAAGCCCCTGGCTCTGGGCATACTGGTAGAGAAAAACCGCCAGCTGTTCCCGGGTCACCAGATTGCCGGGCTGGAATGCCCCCTTCCCGTTGCCGGAGGCCACTCCGGTTTCAGCCGCCCAGGCCACCGCATCGGTGTACCAAGCATCCGCCGGAACATCGTGAAAACTCTGGCCGCTCTCCGGCGCCGGAGCGCCAGCCAGCCGCCACAGCGCGGTCACGGTCATGGCCCGCGTCACTTTACCGTTTGGCTGAAAGGTCGCGGCGCTGGTGCCGGAGAGGAGCCCGGCTTCCACCACCTCATTGACTGCGGAGGCATACCAGGCGTTCTGCGGCACATCGGTAAAGCCCGCCGCCAGTGCGGGCGTGAGGAGCGTCACGGCGCATACCGCGCAGGCCGCCGCTTTTCGCCGGAGTCGATAGATGGGTTTCTGGAACATGTCAAGGCACTCCTTTTGTTCATAGGTCTGTCCGGTAGAAAACCATCCAAAATCGGCATTCTCCCCGGTATTTTTCGTCAGAGGGTATTATTGTAACAGAATCATCCTACTATACGTTTTTTAAAAATGTGTGAACAAGCCCCTGTCTCTGTAAAATTTCCTGTCTTTTCCGGTAGTTTTGCTTGACTTTCCCCCTTGCTTATGATACATTGACATCACGTGAAAAAGGGAGTAGTTCCGGGCGTCTCAGGCGTCCGGGCGTACCGTCAACACCACGGCGTCTCTTGGATGCCTGGCGGTATGCGCCGATGCGATTGGTAACAAGACTTTTTGGCGGCTGTCGTGTTTTGCAGCCGTCAAAAAGTCTTTTCTTTTGCCCACATACCTCTCGCCGCCCTTCTCCCCCATCCGCTGTCGTTTCCCCAAGCCCCGCCCGGTCATGCGGTGCATTCCGGCGGGACACCCGAGAAAGAACTGAAAAGGAGTGCACCATTATGTCCAAACCCTGGTTCAGCCGCTCACCGGAGGACACCCTGTCCGAGCTGCGCAGCACGCCGGCCGGCCTCTCCGCACAGGAGGTCCAGCAGCGCATGGAGCAGTATGGTCCCAACAAGCTTCAGGAGGGCAAGCGCAAGAGCGTTGCCGTCCTCTTCCTGGAGCAGTTCAAGGACCTGCTGGTCATCATTCTCCTCATTGCCGCCGTCATCTCCGCCCTGACGGAAAATGTGGAGAGCACCATCGTCATCTTTGCCGTGCTGATCCTCAACGCCGTACTTGGTACGGTGCAGTATCTCAAGGCAGAAAAGTCTCTGGAAAGTCTCAAGGCCATGTCCTCTCCCACCGCCAAAGTGCTTCGGGGCGGCGTGCGGGTGGAGGTCCCCTCGGCCGAGGTGGTTCCCGGCGACATTGTGCTTCTGGAGGCCGGCGACCTGGTCGTGGCCGATGGGCGCATCATCGAGAACTTCTCCCTGAAGGTGAATGAGAGCTCCCTCACCGGCGAGAGTGAGGGCGTGGAGAAGGATACCGCCCCCATCGACCGGGAGCAGGTGGCCCTGGGCGACCAGAAAAACATGGTCTTTTCAGGCTCCCTGGTCACTTATGGCCGGGCCACGGTGGCGGTCACCGCCACCGGCATGGACACGGAACTGGGCAAGATCGCCGCGCTCATGAACCAGACCCAGCAGCGCAAGACGCCCCTCCAAAAAAGCCTGGATGATTTCTCCGGCAAGCTGGCCGTGGTCATCATGGCCATCTGCGCCGTGGTGTTTGCCCTGTCCATCTTCCGCTCTCATATGGACGTGCTGGACTCCCTGATGTTTGCCGTGGCCCTGGCCGTGGCCGCCATTCCCGAGGCCCTCTCCTCCATCGTCACCATCGTGCTGGCCATGGGCACCCAGAAGATGGCCAAGCAGAACGCCATTATGAAGGACCTCAAGGCGGTGGAGAGCCTGGGCGCCGTGTCGGTCATCTGCTCGGACAAGACGGGCACCCTGACCCAGAACCGCATGACGGTGCAGAAGATCTATGCCGACGGTAAGCTCTTGGAGGGCAAGGATCTGGAGCTTGCCAACACCCCCCAGCGTCTGCTCCTCAAGATCGGCCTGCTGGCCAGCGATGCCACCTACGATCCCGCTGACGGCTCCTCCATCGGAGACCCCACCGAGGTTGCCCTGCTCCAGCTGGCCGACGCCTTCGACGTGGAGGAGGAGCTCTACCGGCAGTATCACCCCCGCCTGCGGGAACTGGCCTTTGACTCCGACCGCAAGCTCATGAGCACGCTGCACCAGCTGGACGGCGTGCCCACCCTGCTGACCAAGGGCGCTATCGACGTGCTGCTGGGCCGCTCCACCAGGCTCCTCACCAGCGAGGGCCCGGTGCCCATGACGGAGGAGCGCCGCGCCGAGATCATGGCGGTCAACGAGCAGCTGTCCAACGAGGGCCTGCGGGTGCTGGCTTTTGCCCAGAAGGAGATGGACGGCATCCGCGACCTCACGCTCGAGGATGAGAACGGCTACACCTTTGTGGGCCTGGTCTCCATGATCGATCCCCCCAGACCGGAGTCCATCCAGGCCGTGGCAGACGCCAAGACCGGCGGTATCCGCACCATTATGATCACCGGCGACCACAAGGTCACCGCATCGGCCATCGCCCGCCAGATCGGCATCTTCCAGGAGGGGGATACCGCCCTCTCCGGCGTGGAGCTGGACGCCATGAGCGATGAGGAACTGGACCGCATCCTCCCCCATGTCTCGGTCTACGCACGGGTCTCCCCGGAGCACAAGATCCGCATCGTCTCCGCCTGGCAGCGCCGGGGCTGCATCGTCTCCATGACCGGCGACGGCGTCAACGACGCCCCCGCCCTCAAGAAGGCCGACATCGGCGTAGCCATGGGTATTACGGGCACCGAGGTCTCCAAGGACGCCGCCTCCATGATCCTGGCCGACGACAACTTTGCTACCATTGTGCGGGCCGTGGTCAACGGCCGCAGCGTCTATGCCAACATCAAAAACGCCATCCAGTTTCTGCTCTCCGGCAATATGTCGGCCATCCTGTGTGTCATCTATGCCTCTGTGATGGGCCTGTCCGTCCCCTTTGCGCCGGTCCATCTGCTCTTCATCAACCTGCTGACCGACTCCCTGCCCGCCATCGCCATCGGCATGGAGCCCGCCCGAAAGGGCCTGCTGCGGCAGAAGCCCCGGGACCCCAAGGAGCCCATTCTGGACCGCGGCCTGCTCCAGCGTATCTTTGGACAGGGCCTGCTCATCGCCGTCCCCGTCATGGCCGCGTTCTATCTGGGTCTCTCCTATGGCGGAGCGGCCGCGGCCTCTACCATGGCCTTTGCCACCCTGACCCTGGCCCGTCTGTTCCACGGCTTCAACTGCCGGGGCGAGGAGTCCATCTTCCGTCTGGGCTTCCGCTCCAACCCCTTCTCCCTGGCCGCCTTCGGCGGCGGCGTGCTGCTGCTGCTGGCCGTGCTCTTTATCCCCGGCCTCAACACCCTCTTCCAGGCCGCCGCGCTGGATATGACCCATCTGCTGGAGATCCTGGGTCTGGCCTTCCTTCCCACGCTGATCATTCAGATCTTCAAGCTTCTCCGGGGCCGTTGATCCTTTTTCTGAAACAACATGGGCGGCGGAGCTGTTCCGACAGCTCCACCGCCCATGCTCTTTTCACGCGCCCAGCGCCCAGTTCATCATCAGGAGCAGCCCAAACCCCGGTATTCCAAGGAGTCCCAGCACCAGGGCATTGAAGAGATTGACCCCCAGCGAGAGGCCCAGCATCCCTCCCACCTGGCTCCAGAGAGCCAGAAAGGCCAGTCCCGCTCCGGTACGTCCAAGCAGACGCACGCACCGCCCCACCGTCTTGTGCAAAGTGAGGGCCACGACACACAGGATCAGCCCCAGCGTGACCAGCGGCAGATTCTGTACCATCCATTCCACGGCGTATTCCTCCCATCGGTTCTCTGCCAGACCCCTGGCATTTCTCTCATTGGCAGGCTGAAATGGGCCGCCACGGTCCCTGGCGGAGGGTCCCGTCGGCGGAGGCGCGTTTTTTTGCCTCCGGCGGACGGGCAAGGGGCTGGTTCGCCTCCTCCCCACTCAGCTCCTTGATCCGCCGCAGCAAATACCCGTATCTGGCCTGGAGGGCTTTGATCTCATAGATATAGGACTCGGTGAGATATGGGTCGGACGCGGCATTGAAATCTCCATGGGCCTGGGTCAGAAGGACCCGGGTCCGCTCCAGTGCACGGAGCAGGCTCTGCCGCTCTTCCTGCCGCTGCCCCTGTTTTTTTCTCTCGCTCTTGCGTTGCATAGGCACTCCTTTCCGTGTGCGCTTCTTGCTCCACTGTATGTCCAGTTTATCCAAAAGAGACCGTTCTATACCAGCTTTTCCCGTGTATGCTCCCTGCGTCTCCGGCCATACTACACTCGGACAGGCGGAGAAGGGACAACGCCTTCCAGACGCATCTCCTTTTAAGCCGGTGCCGGGTACGCGTACCCTCTGGCGAAAGGCGAAAGGAGCGGTGGCCTGTCCGGCCGAACGGCTCCATCCGCTTCCGGAACAGCTCCGGAGGGGTGAGGCTGCCGTGGAGGGCCGCCGTGCCGAGTCCATTCGGTGCGGCGGCCCTCGTTGCGTCCGGCCCCGCCCTTTCTTGACACTTCCCCTGAAAATAGGGTAAGATAGAATGTAAAGTGTATTGCATCCAATTCTGACACGGTAAGGAGAACTCCATGGCAAAGACCAGTGTGAACGCATATGGCAATGAATCCATATCCGCCCTCAAGGGTGCCGACCGGGTCCGCAAGCGTCCCGGTGTTATTTTCGGCTCGGACGGATTGGACGGCTGTGAGCATGCCGTCTTTGAGATCCTGTCCAACGCCATCGATGAGGCCCGGGAGGGCCACGGCTCGGTCATCACGGTCACCCGCTACGCCGACCAGTCCATCGAGGTAGAGGACTTTGGCCGGGGCTGTCCGGTGGACTGGAACGAGCGGGAACAGAAATTCAATTGGGAACTGGTGTTCTGTGAGCTGTATGCCGGCGGCAAGTACGGCAGCGGAGACGGGGACAACTACGAGTACTCTCTGGGTCTCAACGGCCTTGGCTCCTGCGCCACCCAGTATGCCAGCGAATACTTTGACGCCGTCATCCACCGGGACGGCTTTGAATACTCCCTCCACTTCGAAAAGGGCGAGAATGTAGGGGGCCTGAAAAAAGAGCCCTACTCCGGCCGGAAGACCGGCTCCCGCTTCCACTGGAAGCCGGACCTGGAGGTCTTTACCGACATCAACATCCCGGCGGAGTACTACCTGGATGTGATGAAGCGGCAGGCGGTTGTCAACGCGGGAGTGACCTTCCGCTTCCGCAATCAGGTGGGTGCCAAATTCGAGACCACCGAATTTAAATATGAAAACGGCATCGTGGACTATGTCAATGAGCTCTCAGGCGCCTCCCCGCTGACTCAGCCCGTCTTCTGGCAGACCGAGCGCAGGGGCCGGGACCGGGCGGACAAGCCGGAATATAAGGTAAAGCTCTCGGTCTCCTTCTGCTTTTCCAACACGGTGCAGGTCATCGAGCACTACCACAACTCCTCCTGGCTGGAGCACGGGGGTTCCCCGGAGAAGGCGGTCAAGTCCGCCTTTGTCTCGGGGGTGGACGCCTATCTCCGCCAGCAGAGCAAGTATCAGAAAAATGAGAGCAAGATCACCTGGGTGGACATTGAGGACTGCCTGGTCCTGGTCTCCAACAACTTCTCCACCCAGACCTCCTACGAGAACCAGACGAAAAAGGCCATCAACAACAAGTTCGTGCAGGACGCTATGGCCGAGTTCCTCAAGGCCCAGCTGGAGGTCTATTTCATCGAGAATCCCTTTGACGCGGAGAAGATCGCCGAGCAGGTGCTGGTGAACAAGCGCTCCCGCGAGAGCGCGGAGAAGGCCCGGCTCAACATCAAGAAAAAGCTCTCCGGCAGCGTGGACATCGCCAACCGGGTGCAGAAATTCGTGGACTGCCGTACCAAGGACACCGAACGGCGGGAACTGTACATCGTGGAGGGCGACTCGGCTCTGGGCGCGGTCAAGCTCTCCCGGGACGCTGAGTTTCAGGGGATCATGCCGGTCCGGGGCAAGATCCTCAACTGCCTCAAGGCGGACTATGCCAAGATCTTCAAGAGCGAGATCATCATGGACCTGCTCAAGGTCCTGGGCTGCGGCTGCGAGGTGCAGGACAAGCACGCCAAGGACATGGCCGCCTTTGACCTGATGAATCTCCGCTGGAACAAGGTGGTCATCTGCACCGACGCCGATGTGGACGGCTTTCAGATCCGCACTCTCATCCTCACCATGCTCTACCGCCTGGTGCCCACCCTCATCCAGCGGGGCTATGTCTACATCGCCGAGTCCCCCCTTTACGAGATCGCCTGCAAGGAAAAGACCTGGTTTGCCTACTCCGACGCGGAGAAAAACGAGATTGTAAACGGCGCGCTGGCGGGCAGGAAGTACTCCATTCAGCGCTCCAAGGGTCTGGGCGAGAACGAGCCGGACATGATGTGGCTCACCACCATGAACCCGGAGACCCGCCGCCTCATCAAGGTCATGCCCGAGGACGTGGAGCGTACCGCCGCCGTCTTTGACCTGCTGCTGGGGGACAACCTCCAGGGCCGGAAGGACCACATTGCGGACAACGGGTACAAGTATCTGGAACTGGCGGATATCTCGTAATACCCGCTCTATTCCATTCCGTTTTGTAATATAGAGATAAGATATAACGCAAAGGACAAGGACTGATACCATGCCCAAAAAGAAAGCTCCGGACACCGGGGCCAAAAAAGTCAACAATCCCAACGTCATGGGCCTGCGGCCCGAGGTGCTGGAACAGCCCATCACCGAGACGCTGGAGCTCAATTACATGCCCTACGCCATGAGCGTCATCGTCTCCCGGGCCATCCCGGAGATCGACGGCTTCAAGCCCTCTCACCGGAAGCTCCTCTACACCATGTACCAGATGAAGCTGCTGGGAGGGAGCCGCACTAAGAGCGCCAACGTGGTGGGCCAGACCATGAAGCTCAACCCCCACGGCGATGCGGCCATCTATGATACTATGGTACGCCTCTCCCGGGGCTATGGTGCCCTCCTTCACCCCCTGGTGGACTCCAAGGGCAACTTCGGCAAGGTCTACTCCCGGGACATGGCCTGGGCGGCCAGCCGGTACACCGAGGTGCGCCTGGACCCCATCTGCGCCGAGCTCTTCCGGGACATCGACCAGGACACCGTGGACTTTGTGGACAACTACGACGGCTCCATGCAGGAGCCCGCGCTGCTGCCCACCACCTTTCCTAACGTACTGGTGAGCGCCAACCAGGGCATCGCCGTCGGCATGGCCTCCAACCTGTGCGGCTTCAACCTGGGGGAGGTGTGCGACGCCACCATCGCCTGGCTCAAAAAGCCTGGCTGCGACCTGCTTCCCCTGCTTAAAGCCCCCGATTTCCCCACCGGCGGAGAACTGCTCTATGACGAGAGCATCCTGCGCCAGATCTACCGGACCGGCCGGGGCTCCGTTCAGGTGCGGGCCAAGTGGCGCTATCTCAAGTCCGAGCATCTTATCGAGATCTTTGAGATCCCCTACTCCACCACGGTGGAGGCCATCATGGACAAGGTGGCCGAGCTCATCAAGTCGGGCAAGGTCAAGGAAATTGCCGACATGCGGGACGAGACCGACCTGAACGGCCTCAAGCTCACCATCGACCTCAAGCGGGGGGCTGACCCGGACAAGCTCATGGCCCGGCTCTTCCGCTCCACCCCCCTGCAGGACGCCTATTCCTGCAACTTCAACATCCTCATCGGCGGGATGCCCCGGGTCATGGGGGTGGGTGAGATCCTGGAGGAGTGGACC
Organism: Clostridiales bacterium; assembly: GCA_018374635.1. Classification (GTDB taxonomy): domain Bacteria; phylum Bacillota; class Clostridia; order Oscillospirales; family Oscillospiraceae; genus Pseudoflavonifractor_A. Next base: position 24,796 of record JAHAEW010000016.1, on the reverse strand, counting down.
GCCTGGCGGATGGAGGGCGTGCGCCGCCGGACCTACTTCGTCATGAAGAAGAAGGAAGAAAAGCTCCACCTGCTGGAAGGCCTTCAGAAGATCCTGCTGGACATTGACCGGGCCATCCGCATCATCCGGGAGACCGAGGAGGATTCCGAAGTCATCCCCAATCTGATGATCGGCTTCGGCATCGACGCGGTCCAGGCCGAGTATGTGGCCGACATCCGGCTGCGCAACATCAATAAGGAATATATCCTCAAGCGCACCCAGGAGACCAGCTCTCTGGCCGACGAGATCGCCGACCTGAGGGATCTGGTGGACAACCCCGCCCGCATCAAAAAGGTCATCATCGGGGAGCTCCAGGCGGTGAAGAAGAAGTACGCCCTGCCCCGCCGCACGGAGATCCTCTACGACTACTCCAACGAGACCCGCCCCGACCCGGAGGAGGAGATCCCCGACTATCCGGTGCACGCCTTTCTCTCCCTGGAGGGATACTTCAAGAAGATTACCCCTCAGTCCCTGCGCATGAGCGGAGAGCAGAAATACAAGGAGGGGGACGGCCCCTTCCTCCAGTGGGAGGGGAGCAACCGGGACGAGCTGCTGGTCTTTACCGACCGGCAGCAGTGCTACAAAACCCGCCTCTCCGACTTTGGAGACACCAAGGCCAGCGTTTTGGGCGAGTACCTGCCCACCCGCCTGGGCATGGACGCCGGAGAGAGCGTGGTATGGGCCTGCATCACCAGCGACTATTCCGGCCATCTTCTCCTCTTCTTCCAGAACGGCAAGGTGGCCCGGGTGGAGCTCTCCTCTTACAAGACGCAGACCCGCCGCAAGCGCCTGACCGGGGCCTATTCCGACAAGTCCCCCCTGGCGGCCGCCCTGCTGCTTCGGGAGGACCGGGAGCTGGCCGTCTTTTCCAGCGAGGGACGCTGCCTGATCTTCCACAGCTCCGTTCTGGCGCCCAAGTCCACCCGCTCCACCCAGGGGGTGGCCGTCATGACGCTCAAGCCCAAGTACAAGGTTGAAAAGGTCCTTCCGCTGGAGGAGACCACCGTGGTCCAGGTGAGCCGCTACCGTCCACGGTCCCTTCCCGCCGCCGGCGCCCTTCTCAAGGAGGCGGACCGCGGGGAGGAGCAGCTCTCCATCCTCTGATATGTCTGACACGGAAGCGAGGTAATCCCCATGAAGCAGAAAGCCCGTCAGCTCTTTTTCTCCTATCTCTGGATCACACTGGCCTCGGCGGCCTATGCCCTGGGCTTTGACTGGTGCTACGCCCCCAACGAGATCGGCTTCGGCGGCATCACAGGACTTGCCCAGATCATCAACGCCGCCCTGCCCTGGGCGCCCATCGGCGTATTGGTGATCCTGCTCAACGTCCCTCTTTTCTTTTTTGGCTGGCGTCTGCTGGGGGGGCACCTGCTGCTCTCCTCTCTCTACGCCATGTTTATCTCGTCCATCTTTGTGGACCTGCTCAACGCCGCCATTCCCTTTGCCCCTATGGACCCCATGCTGGCCACCATCTTCGGCGGTATCCTGATCGGTCTCTCCCTCGCGATCATTCTGCTCCAGGGGGCCACCACCGGCGGCACCGACCTCTTCGCCCGTTTGCTCAAGCTCCGGATCTCCTGGCTCCCCATGGGCAAACTCCTCATGGCGGTGGACCTGGTGGTCATCGCCGCGGTGGCCCTGGCCTTCCGCAACCTGTCCAGCGCCCTGTACGGCGTGGTCTCCCTCTATATCTCCACCGCTGTGATGGATATGGTGCTCTACGGCCTGGACAGCGCCAAGGTGGCCTATATCATCTCCAGCAAGCCCGACGAGATCTCCAAGGCTATCTTTTCCGAGATGGACCGGGGGGTGACCTTCCTCCACGCGGAGGGGGGCTGGTCGGGAGAACCCAAAAAAGTCCTGCTGTGCGCCTTCAAGCAAAAACAGATCGTCCCGCTCCGGCGCATGGTGAAGGAGATCGACCCCTCCGCCTTCCTCATCGTCTGCAACGCCCACGAGGTGCTGGGAGACGGCTTCCGGGAGTACAAGCACGATTCCCTGTAACACCTTCCACATCTGACCGACAAAGGAGGATCTCACGCATATGGCCGACATCAAGAAACTCTGTGAAAGCCTGGAAAAGCACGGCTTCCACGCCGTCTATTTCGACACTGCCCAGGAGGCGGCCGACTATCTGGACGCCAAGCTGGACGGCCGCACCATCGGCATGGGCGGCTCCATGACCATCAAGGACATGGGTCTGGCGGACCGCCTGTCCACCCACAATACCTTCTACTCTCACTGGACCGGAAGCACCCACGAGCAGGCCGCCGGGGCGGAGGTCTATCTCTCCTCGGTCAACGGCGTGGCCGAGACCGGGGAGCTCATCAACATCGACGGCACCGGCAACCGGGTGTCCTCCACCATCTACGGACACAAAGAACTCTATCTCATCGTGGGGATCAATAAGGTGGAGCGCAGCTTCGAGCAGGCCATGTGGCGGGCCCGGAACATCGCCTCCCCCAAGAACGCCCAGCGCCTGGGCGTTCAGACCCCCTGCGCCGTCAAGGGCGACCGCTGCTATGACTGCAGCAGTCCCCAGCGCATCTGCAAGGCCCTCACCGTGCTCTGGCGCAAGCCAAACGCCATCCCATACGCCGAGGTGGTCCTGGTGGGCGAATCTCTGGGCTATTGATCCGCTTATCCGGCCGGAAGAAAGGAGGTCCGCCGTGAAAAACCGTCTTGTCCTCTCCATCCTGCTTCTGGCGGGCCTGGTCCCGCTGAGCGGCTGTTCGTCCATGCTGGAGCGCAGCTACCTGGTGGTCTCCCCCCATGCGGAGCACCCGGTCACCGCGGACGACTCCAATGTCCTCCAGGCCGAGACCTATCAGGACCTGGTCAACGATGTGCTCTATTTTGTCAACCAGGGCATGGAGACCGGGGTCATCCGTCTGACCAATTACCCCCGCGATGTGGAGTCCGATCTCAACAACGCCTGTCTGGAGGTCGCCAAGGACGCCCCCCTGGGGGCCTATGCGGTGGATTACATCGAGCACGACTGCACCCGTGTGGTCAAGTACTATGAATCCACCATCCACATTACTTACCGCCGCACGCTGGAGCAGATCCAGAGCATCAAAAACGTGACGGGCAGCAGCGCCATCCGCCAGGTCCTTCAGGAGCAGCTCTCGCTCTTTTCCCCTGAGGTGGTGCTCCAGGTGGCCTACTTCACGGAGGATGAGGCCCATATTTCCCATCTGATCCAGCAGGCCTACTATGACGCCCCGGCCGTGGCCTTTGGGATGCCGGAATATACGGTGACCCTCTATCCCAAGGAGAGCGGACAGGAGCGCATCGTGGAGATCCTCCTCACCTATCCCGCCCCGGCAGAGCAGCTGCGCCAGAAGAGCCAGAGCCTCCTCCGGCAGGCCGATCTGCTGGCCGATGCGCTGGGAGAGCTCTCGGGCGCACAGGGCGGGCGCGCTGTCCACGCCCTGCTCCGCCAGCAGGTGGAGGACGCCCCGGAGGGCGCAGCCTCCACCGCCTACAACGCTCTGGTGGAACATCAGGCTGACAGCGAGGGAATGGCGCTGGCCTTTCAGCTGTTGTGCGACCGGACCGGGCTGGAGAGCCGGGTGGTGCAGGGCATGAAAAACGGCATGCCCCATTTCTGGAATGTGCTGACCCTCACTTCCGGTCAATACGCCCATGTGGACGCCTCCGATGAGGAGGTGCTTCTCCTCTCGGATACCGCGTTGGAGGCGCTTGGATATACCTGGGACCAGGACGAGATGCCCCCCTGTCTCTGATCGGCATAAAAAAAGCTTGACTTTTCTCCTCCCTGCGGCTATAATATCATTTGTCGCTTGCAGGTGTAGCTCATCTGGTAGAGCGCCACCTTGCCAAGGTGGAGGTAGCGAGTTCGAGCCTCGTCACCTGCTCCAGCTCAAAAACACCCCTTCTGACATGAGATCCTATTTAGCAATGGGATTTCTGTTAGAAGGGGTGTTTATTTTTTTGTTGTATGCTACAATGGTCCTCTGTGTTCCACTTTTTAATCTGGATAATTAGACTGTATTTATGAAAAATATTATAAAAACTCTGAAAACAAGGGAAAATACAGGTATATCCATCAAACCTATATACGAGTTTCTCTATGGCGAGCAGACCCTCTATTGGGAACCTGATTTGAAGCCGGGGGACGAAGTATCGATCGAATCGGAGTATTGGGAAGGCTCCGAACAGCCCTTTCCAGCATTTACAGTGGATTATTACCCATATTCCCCATCTCCCACTCCAAGCCAATCTTTCGCGCAGTCGCTCAGATGATACACCGGCCATCTTTCGGGTAAAAATTCTCAAAAAACACTTGACAAGCCGCCTCCTTTCCCCTATAATATCATTTGTCTCTCGCAGGTGTAGCTCATCTGGTAGAGCGCCACCTTGCCAAGGTGGAGGTAGCGAGTTCGAGCCTCGTCACCTGCTCCAAAATCCCTCTCCATCTGGAGAGGGATTTTTCTTTATCTCCCATCCATCAAGGAGGTTTTTTTACGATGGTAACCATGGCACAGCGCATCGAGGCCCTCCGCACCGAGGCCAATCTGAGCCGCCCCGCGCTGGCGGCCGCCCTGGGTTTTCCCAAGGGCTCCATTGAAAAGTTTGAGACCGGCCGTCAGACGCCCTCCAAGGAACAGCAGGAAAAGCTGGCCGCCCATTTCGGCGTCTCCCTCTTCTATCTCCGGGGAGAGAGCGGCGACCGCACCCGCCAGGAGGACTGGATGTCCGGCGTCAGCCTGAATGACGGCGAGCCGGGCTTCACCCCCACTCCGGCCCCCAAGCCCAAGCGTCCCAAGCAGGAGGAGCCCCAGGGCGCCATGCTGGACGCCGTGCTGGCCAGCAAACCGGTACAGGAACTGCTGCGGAAGATCGTACTGGATACCCTCCGCTCCCCCGAGGGGCAGGACCTCATCCGCAAGGCCCTGCAAAAATAAGCGGTCCCTCTGACAAAACAGGGCGTGGGACGCAGACAGATGCTCTGCGCCCCACGCCCTTCTCGTTTAAAACCCGTTGAGCGGGATGGAGCCGTCGTCCCCCGCCTTTTCAATCGAGCGGATCACAACGTCATATCCATAGCCGTCGCTGACCTGGATGCGGACCCGCTCCCCCACTTTTTTCCCCAGGATGGCCCGGCCCACCGGAGACTCTTTGCTGATGAGCCCGTGGAGCGCGTCCTGCCGCATGGTGGTGACGATCTGATAGGATTCCGTCTCATCGTCCTCCTCCACATATACCGTCACCTTGTCGTAGAGCCCCACAGCGCCCTCCCCTGCCCGGTCGGTGATGACCACTGCCGTGCGGATCATATTCTCCAGAAAGCGGATGCGGCTCTCATTGCGGTTTTTCTCCTGCTTGGCCGCCTTGTATTCAAAGTTCTCACTCAGGTCGCCGAAGGCGCGGGCCTCCTTCACCGCCTCCAACAGTTTGGGGCGGAGCTCGATGCGGCGGTGATCCAGCTCTTCCCGCATCATCTGTATGTCCTGCTTCGTCAGTTCGTTGTGCATCTGCTCTTCTCCTGTTCTCCTTCTATGGAAAAAGGCCGCCCCTGTGGGCGGCCCCAGACTGCATGATCTCAGTCATCCCAGTCGGCATAATCATCAAACTCCGAATGGCAGCAGCAGGGCTTCCTGGCCTCCAGCTTCTCACCGATCCCAGCAAAAAAGGCGGTGATCTTATCCCAATATGCAATGATGCAGCAGACACTGGCCGCGGCGGTCAGAGAGAGAGCCACAATTTTCAGCACAAAACGGGCGATTTTCATATCCCGTCCCCTCCTTACTCAAATGATAGCTCTAGTTTACACGCTTTTCGGGCAAATTACAATCATTATCTGAAACTTTTTCCCTTGTAGTTTAGTCGGAAATAGAATATAATAGAAAAACCAATGAACCGAAATCAGGCGCATACGCGCTTTAGGCTCGGATAGAAAGGAAGGTCCTTTATGAAGCTGCAGACCGAAAAAGGCGAGATCCGCATCAGCAGTGAGGTATTCACCAACATCACCGGTGCGGCCGCCACAAATTGCTACGGCGTGAAGGGCATGGCCATCCGCTCCAAGACCGACGGTCTGGTGCATCTTCTGCGCCGGGAGTCCATGTCCAAGGGCGTAAAAGTCACATACAACGACGACTCCACCGTTTCCATTGAGCTGCATATCATCGTGGACAATGGGGTCAACCTCATGGCGGTCAGCCGCTCCATCATGAGTGAGGTCCGCTATATCGTCAGCCGCACCACTGGTGTGGAAGTCAAGAGCGTGGATGTCTGTATCGACTCCATGGTCATCGGCTGATCGGCCTTATGCATCGAAAGGAAGGAACACCGACATGAGAGATACCATCGACGGGGCGCTGCTGGCCCGTATGCTCATTCATGCTGCCGCCGCCATCAACAGCCAGAAGCAGCACATCAATGAACTTAATGTCTTCCCGGTGCCCGATGGAGACACCGGCACCAATATGAGCCTGACCATCGGCACCGCGGCTGCGGAGCTGAAGAAGAAGCCGGCCGGCACCGTGGGCGAGGTGGCCTCTGCCAACGCCTCCGCCCTCCTGCGGGGCGCCCGCGGCAACTCAGGCGTCATCCTCTCCCTGCTCTTCCGCGGCTTTGCCAAGGCCGTCAAGGAGAAGGAGACCATCGACGGCCGGGATCTCGCCATTGCGCTGGATTTCGGCGTGGCCGCCGCCTATAAGGCCGTTATGAAGCCCGCCGAGGGCACCATTCTCACGGTATCCCGTCTTTCCGCCGCCCAGGCCGCCGCCACCGCCCGGGAGGACGCCACCCCCGAGGTGGTGCTGGAGGCCGCCATCCGGGAAGGCCGCGTGGCTCTGGACGACACCGTCAATCAAAACCCCGTTCTGAAAAAGGCGGGCGTCGTGGATGCCGGAGGCAAGGGCTTCCTGGTCATCCTCCAGGGCATGCTGGACGAGCTGCGGGGCCTCCCCATGCCTGAGACCGAGGACGAGGGCGCCGTCAAAGAGAAGGCCGATTTCGCCGCGCTCAGCGAAGAGGAGATCACCTTTGCCTTTGATACCGTCTTTATCGTCCGCAAGACCAACCGCCATGTGGATCTGACCCCCTACCAGGCCTACCTCAACAGCATTGGCGACAGCCTGGTCATCGGCGAGGACGACGATGCCTTCAAGGTCCATGTCCATACCAACACCCCCGGCGACGCGCTGAATGAGGCCCAGAAGTACGGTGTGCTGGAGCTGGCCAAGATCGAGAATATGCGCACCCAGGCCGAGGACCTGGCCGCCGGCAAGCATGTCCAGAGCACCGACGACCTGGACGCGGTGGAGGCTGAGCTGGAGCAGGGCTGCGCTCCCGCCAAGGCCGCGCCTGAGAAGAAATACGGCGTGGTGGCCGTGTGCGCCGGCGAGGGGCTGGCCGCCGTCTTTGCCGATCTGGGCGCGGATGGCATCATCTCGGGCGGTCAGACGATGAACCCCTCCACCGACGACATCATGCGGGAGATCGACAAGACCCCCGCCGAGATCGTCTTTGTCCTGCCCAACAACGGCAACATCATCATGGCCGCCCAGCAGTGCATCCCACTGGCCGAGGGCAAGAAAGTGGTGGTCCTCCCCACCAAGACGGTGCCTCAGGGCATCTCCGCCCTGCTCTCCATGGACCCGGACGCCGGGGAAGAGGAGAATATCGCCGCCATGACCGAGGCCTTCGGCCGGGTGGCCACCAGCGAGATCACCTATGCCGCCCGGGATTCCGATTTTGACGGCTTTGCCATCAAGCAGGGAGACTACCTGGCCCTGGCGGAGCATCAGCTCTTCGGCACCAACCAGGATCTGGACGCCCTGCTGGAGCGTCTGGCTCAGGCCGAGCCCCAGCAGAAAGCCGAGTTTATCAGCATCTTTTACGGCTCTGACGTGACGGAGGAGGATGCCCAGCGGGCGCTCTCCATCTTCCAGTCCGCCTGCCCCAACGCCGAGGTTAACCTGCTCTCCGGCGGCCAGCCCGTCTACTACTATATGATCTCCGCCGAATAACTTCATACCGGAAACGGCAAAGGGCCCGGATATCCAGATCGGATATCCGGGCCCCCGTTATTTTACAGTACCTTGGAGAGAAATTCGATGGTGCGGGCTTCTTTGGGGTTGGCAAAGAACTCCTGCGGCGTGTTCTGCTCCAGGATGTTGCCGCCATCCATGAAGAGTACCCGGGAGGCCACCTCGCGGGCAAAGCCCATCTCATGGGTGACCACCACCATGGTCATGCCCTCGTTAGCCAGCTCCTTCATGACGTCCAGCACCTCGCCCACCATCTCCGGGTCCAGGGCGGAAGTGGGCTCGTCAAAGAGCATCACCTTGGGTCTCATGGCCAGAGCCCGCACGATGGCGATGCGCTGCTTCTGACCGCCGGAGAGCTGATTGGGATAGGCTTCCGCCTTATCCTTCAGTCCCACCCGCTCCAGGAGCTTGAGGGCGGTCTCATCGGCCTCCTCCTGGCTCATGCGCTTGGTCTGGACGGGAGCCAGGGTAATATTTTTCCGGATGGTCATATTGGGGAAGAGATTGAAATGCTGGAAGACCATGCCCATCTGGCGGCGGACGGCGTTGATGTCGGTCTTGGGATCGTTGATGACCGTCCCCTCAAAGGAGATAATCCCCTCGGTGGGAGTCTCCAGCAGATTGAGGCAGCGCAGGAAGGTGGATTTGCCCGAGCCGGAAGGCCCGATAATGACCACCTTTTCCCCAGGATGGATGTGCTCGTTGATGTTCTTGAGCACGTGGGTGTGTCCAAAGGACTTGGACAGGTTCTTAACGTCGATCACTGGCGCACAGCCTCCTTTCCATAGCGGAGAAAATGAGAGCAAGGACTTTTGTGATGCAGAAATAGGCCACCGCGATGATGAACAGCGGGCCAAAGGCGTCATAGGTCATGCTCTGCACCGAGGAATAGACCTTGGTCAGGTCCACCAGGGCGATATAACCCACCACGGCGGTCTCCTTCACCAGAACGATAAATTCGCTGGTGTAAGTGGGCAGGCAGTTCTTGAGGGCCTGGGGGAAAATAATGTGCCACATGGTCTGCACCTGGGTCAGGCCCAGGGAGCGCCCGGCCTCCATCTGCCCCTTCTCCACGGCGTTGATCCCTGAGCGGTAGATCTCCGCCATATAGGCCGAAGAGTTCAGGCCGAAGGCGATGATAGCCACCACCATTTTGTTGTCCGTCACGTTCAGCAGGATGACATTGTACATGATGAGCAGCTGCACCACCACGGGAATCCCCCGGATGATGTCAATGTAGGCCTTGGCCGGACCCCGCAGCACCGCGTGCTTGGAGAGCTTCATGAGACACAGCACCATGCCCAGCACGGTACTGATGAGAATCGCGCCCAGGGTGATGCCCAGAGTGACTCCCATGCCGTCCAGGTAGAGCTTCCAGCGGTCCTCAAAGAGGAATGCCTGGTAGAGCTTGTCCCCGAAATCTGCAAACCAGTTCAGGATATCCATGGGGATACCGCCTCCTTTTTCTCTGTTTTGGGAAGGATTCAAAAAGCGCAGGAGAGCCTGCGCCGCTCCCGGCAGCGCAGGCTTCCCTGATTCAGACCATGTTCTTACTTGGCCACCACGATGGACTGGACCGCCTCATAGTAGCCGTTGGTGAAGTTGGCGTTGCCCTCACGCTCGGGGTTCTTGGTGAGGCCGGCGGCAATGAAGTCGATGCGGCCGGACTGGAGGGCGGGGATCAGGGCGTCAAAGTCCATGTTCTCCACGGTCACCTCATAGCCCATCTCGGCGCACAGGTACTTCACATAGTCCACGTCAAAGCCGGTGGGCTGGCCGTCGCTGGTCAGGTACTCAAAGGGCTCAAACTCACAGTTGGTGCCCATCACCAGAGTGCCCTTGGGATTCTCCACCGGAGCCAGCTCCGGCAGGGCGGCGTCCTCCTCCTTGGAGATGTACTTGGCCACCAGGGCGTCAAAGGTGCCGTTCTCCTTCAGTGTCTCCATCGCGGCGTTGAACTCCTCCGCCAGGGCCGCGCCCGCCTCATTCTTCTGGGTGGCGATGGCATAGGTCTCGCTCTCCTCGGTCGCGGGGAAGTCCAGCAGCTTCAGCTTGTCGGGGTTGGCGTTCACCAGGGACTGGGCGGGATTGGTGTCGATGATGATGCAGTCCACCCGGCCGTTGATGAGCTCCATGGCGCAGGCGGTGGCCGCCTTGAACGCGCTGACCTGGGCGCCCTCGATCTCCTTGGCCACATCGTTGCCGGTGGTACCCTCCTGCACGGCGATCTTCTTCCCCTTCAGATCCTCCACAGAGGTCCAGGTATTGCCGGTTTCCTCAGTGGGCGCGGGGCTGGCGGCGTTGGGATCAGTGCTGGGCGCGCTGGCAGTACCGCCGCATCCGGCCAGCAGGCTCAGCGAGAGCGCCGCGGCCATACCAAGAGCAAAGAACTTTTTCATATTCATCTTCTCCTTCATGAACAACGCGCGGCCAGTCTTTCCTCTGCCGGCCGGTGTTGGATTGGTATGCTATGATTATACACCATATTCATAAAAATGCAAGTCTTTTTTGCATATTTATAAATATGCCCAACTCCGCCGTCCTCCCACCCGTTCTCTTGTGCATCGTGTTGGGAGCCCCGGTATATTCTGGATGTGAATGACATTTTCTAGAAGAAAACGGCGAAGCCCCATGGCCTCGCCGTTTTCATTCTTATGCAGGTTTTATACAGCCCTCAGGTCTCACTTAGAGGTCACATGGGTGAACATGAAGAAGCCAAGGGGGGTGTAGTACATGCCGTTGAGGCTGCTGCTGATCATGTAGGGCTGGGTGTAGAAGTACAGGGGCGCAATGGCGCTGTCCTGCCCCAGCAGCATATCCTCAGCCTGATGCATGAGTTCCATACGCTCCTCGGCGTTGGAGTTGCTCAGCACCTTGGTCATGATGGCGTCATACTCGGGCTTGGAGTAGTGGGCATTGTTGTTGCCGTTGCCGGTCATGAACATGTCCAGGAAGGACACGGGGTCGTTGTAGTCGCTGATCCAGCCGTCGCGGCAGATGTTGTAGTTGCCCTCGCTGCGGGTGGAGAGGAACACGTTCCAGTCCTGGTTGTTCAGGGTCACGTCCACGTTCAGGACATCCTTCCACATGGACTGGAGAGCTTCGGCGATGGCGCTGTGCTTATCATCGGTGTTGTAGAGGTAGGTGATGGCGGGGAAGTCGGCGCCGTCGGCATAGCCGGCCTCAGCCAGCAGCTCGCGGGCCTTCTCACAGTTGGCCTCATAGTCCTCCTGGGCCACGCTCCAGTAAGTGCCGCCGTTGGTGCGGAAGTCGTCGCCGTCGGGGCCGGCCGCATCATAGACGCCGTAAGGCACCCAGCCGTCCGCGGGGATCTCGCCCACCTGGGTCACGTTCTCCACAATGTAGTTGCGGTCAATGGCCAGATTGAAGGCCTGACGCACGCGGGGATCGTCAAAGGGAGCCTTGGAATTGTTGAAGTCGATGTAGTAGGTGCCCAGGTAGTCGCCGGCGATCAGGGAGCCGTCGGCCAGCAGGGTGGCGGTCTCGTCCACAGGGACGCTGTTGATGAAGTCCAGCTCGCCGTTGTTGAAGGCGGTCAGCATGGCGCGCTGGTCGTCCATCAGCTTGAAGGTCAGCTTGCTCACGGTCACGCTGTCGGCGTCATAGTAGTTCTCGTTGGGAACCATGACGATCTCGGCGTTGTGAGACCAGGACTCCATCTTCATGGGGCCGTTGCAGATATAGGTGGAGGGGTCCTGGGTCCAGTTGGCGTTGCCCTCCACCACGTCCTGGCGCAGAGGCATGGTGCAGGGGAAGGCACAGATCTCCTTGAAGTAGGGGCAGTTATAGGTCAGCTCCACCACAAAAGTGTGCTCATCGGGAGCGGAGACGCCCAGCTCAGAGGGGTCCTTCTCACCGTTGCGGACCTCCACGGCGTTGACCACCATGTCGATGATGTAGTTGTAGGGAGCAGCCAGCTCGGGGTTGACCAGGCGCTGCCAGGCGTACACAAAGTCGTTGGCGGTCACAGGCTGACCGTCGGACCACTTGGCCTCCTCACGCAGCTTGAAGGTCCAGGTGTAAGTAGTGGTGCCATCCTCATGGACATTCTCGACCACCTCGGGCTCGGCAGCGGCCATGCCCAGGTCCAGAACGGCGGTGGCGCCGCCGTCGGGGTTGTTGCCCTCGGCGCCGTCCACCCACTTGTACAGGTTCTCAAACAGGTGATGGGCCATGATGCCGCCATCCACGGTGCGGTTCAGAGCAGGGTCCATGGTCTCAGGCTCACTGGCCACACAGACGCTCATGCTGACGCCCTCGGCAGCGGGAGCGCCGCTGCCCGCAGGAGCAGGAGTTCCGGTGGGAGCCGTCTCAGTGCCGCCGCATCCGGCCAGCAGGGAGGCGGTCATGGCGACCGACAGGCCCAGGGCCAGAAGTTTCGTCTTCTTCATTGCGAAAACCTCCAAAGTTTTTTTGTATCCTCTCGCCCATTCAAGCGTGATACACCGTCACATTCTGTCCTGTTCTGCCGGACAGAGATTCCCCCGCGGAAGCGTTTCCACGGAATCTGAGGCTGATTATACCACGGCGCATTACTCTTGTAAAGTAAAATGTTTCAAAATTGTTAACCCACAATAGGAAGGAAAGGCAAAGAAAACCTGGGTTTTCTTTGCCTTTCCGCGTCAATTCTACATTAAAACACAATGACAATCCATAGGATGCAACAATATTCTGTCAAAAACACTCACAGCCCCTATGGTGCTTCGCTCCGTTTTTCCACCGCAGATACCGTTCGATCCCTGCGGACAGGGATCACTTGTTCAGCAGATGGCAGGCCGCCCAGTGGCCGGGCTCCACCTCCCGGAACACGGGAGCAGTCTCGCTGCACTCCTTGGTGGCATAGGGGCAGCGGGTATGGAAGCGGCAGCCCGCAGGGGGATTCATGGGCGAGGGAATGTCGCCCTCCAGCACGATGCGCTGGCGCTGGCGGCTGACCTCCGGATCGGGGACCGGCACTGCGGAGAGCAGGGTCTTGGTATAGGGGTGCAGGGGATGCTTGTTGAGCTCATAGCTCTCGGCCAGCTCCACCAAGGAACCCAGATACATCACGCCGATGCGGTTGGAGATATGCCGCACCACAGAGAGGTCGTGGGCGATGAAGAGATAGGTCAGCCCCATCTCCTTCTGCATATCCTCCAGCATATTGACCACCTGGGACTGGATGGATACATCCAGCGCGGAGATGGGCTCGTCACAGACGATGAACTCGGGCTTCACCGCCAGGGCGCGGGCAATGCCCACGCGCTGCTGCTGGCCGCCGGAGAACTCATGGGGATAGCGGTTGGCGTGTTCGGTGTTCAGTCCGACCATGCCCAGCAGTTCCTTGATGCGATCGGTACGCTCGGCCTTGCTGGCGTAGAGCTTATGGATATCCAGCGCCTCGCCGATAATCTCTCCCACCGTCATGCGGGGGTCCAGGGAGGCGGAGGGGTCCTGGAAGATGATCTGCATCTTCCGGCGGTAGGGCAGCATGTTCACCTGCCGGGGCTTGGGCACCCTGATGTGGGTCAGCTCCTCCTTCATCACGGTGGAGCCGTCCTTCTGCTTGACCTCAACGGTCTTGCGCTGCCAGGGGTCCTCCCCCTCGAAGATGGTCTCGCCGTCATAGACGATCTTGCCGGAGGTGGGCTCATGGAGCTGCAAAATCGTGCGGCCCAGCGTCGTCTTGCCGCAGCCGGACTCGCCCACCAGGCCCAGGGTCTCCCCTTTCCGGATGAAGAGGGACACGTTTTCCACCGCCTGTACGCCGGGGCCCTTGGTTCCCTTGACGGGGAAGTACTTCTTCAGGTTCTGGACTTCCAGCAGAATCTTATCCTCAGCCATTCTGCGCGCCCTCCTCTCTCTGCTTCTTCAGCTCATCCTGCACCCGCAGCCAGCAGGCGGCACGGTGGCCCTCGCCCAGCTCCACATAGGGGGGCATCTTTTGCAGGCAGATCTTCATGCAGTGCTCACAGCGTGGCGCAAAGGGACAGCCCTCCGGCGGGTTGAGCATATCCACAGGCGTGCCCTCAATGGGGATAAGGCGCTCGTGGCTCTCGGCGTCCACCCGGGGCATGGAGCGCAGCAGGCCCATGGTGTAGGGGTGGCCGGTACGGTAAAAGATATCGTCCACCTTTCCCTGCTCCACGATCTTACCGGCGTACATGACCGAGACCTTGTCGCAGATTTCCGCCACCACGCCCAGGTTATGGGTAATAAAGATAATACCCATCTGTGTCTTTTTCTGAAGGTCTTTCATGAGCTCCAGGATCTGGGCCTGAATGGTCACATCCAGGGCCGTGGTCGGCTCATCGGCAATGAGCAGCTTGGGATGGCAGATCAGGCCCATAGCGATCATCACGCGCTGGCGCATGCCGCCGGAAAATTCATGGGGGTACTGCTTCATCCGCTTTTCCACGTTGTTGATACCCACCAGTTCCAGCATCTCCATGGCCCGCTTTTCCGCGTCGGCCTTGGAGATCTTCTTGTCATGGGCCTTGAGGGCCTCCACCAGCTGGTTTCCCACGGTGTAGACCGGGTTGAGGCAGGTCATGGGGTTCTGGAAAATCATGGCCACCTCGCTGCCCCGGAACTGGGTCATCTGCTCCTTGTTGAAGGCGAGGACGTCCCGTCCCTCAAACTGGATGGAGCCGCCCACCACTTTGCCGGGGGACTGGAGCAGGCCGATGATGGAATAGGCCTCCTGGCTCTTGCCGGAGCCGGACTCGCCCACAATGCCCATGACCTCGCCGTAATTGAGCTCATAGCTGATCCCGCCCACGGCCTTGACCTCGCCGGCGGGGGTAAAGAAGGAGACCCGCAGGTCCTTCACTTCCAGCAGCTTCTCACCGCGGGCCGGTGCCTCGGTGTGGAGCTGCCCGTCCAGGCGCTCCTCGTTCTCTTTGTTCCGATCCATGCTCGCTCCTCCTCTCTTACTTCTTC
This sequence comes from Clostridiales bacterium, assembly GCA_018374635.1. GTDB lineage: Bacteria > Bacillota > Clostridia > Oscillospirales > Oscillospiraceae > Pseudoflavonifractor_A. Next base: position 9,791 of record JAHAEW010000016.1, on the reverse strand, counting down.
AGGCGCGGGTCCAGCGCGTCGCGCAGGCCGTCGCCAAACAGGTTGAAGGCCAGGATCATCACACTGATGATGACGGCCGGAATGATCAGGCGGTAGGTATAGGTGGTAAAGCCGCTCAGCGCGTCCCGGCACATGGAGCCGAGGCTGGTCAGCGGGGCGGACACGCCCACGCCCAGGTAGGACATAAAGGACTCCAGGAAGATAGCGGAGGGGATCTGCAGGCAGGTGGTCACCACGATCTGTCCAATGCAGTTGGGAAGCAGGTGGCGCCGGATAATACGCCCGCCGGAGGCGCCCAGCGCCCGGGCCGCCGTGACATACTCCTGCTGCTTGAGCTGGAGGATCTGACCGCGGATGATGCGGCTCATGCTGACCCAGTACAGAAGGCCGAAGGCGATGAACATGGCGATCAGGTTGGGCCCGATGGTGCGCATGAACTCGGCCAGAGCGTTGCCCTGGTGATCGGAGATGAACTGGGTGATATGGGGGCTCATGCTGGTGGAGATGAGCAGGATGACCAGCACCTCGGGCACGGAATAGATGACGTCGACGATGCGCTGCATGACCACATCCACCTTTCCGCCAAAGTAGCCGGAGATGGAGCCATACAGGGAGCCGATGATGAGCACGATAAAGGCGGCGGCCAGACCGATGGTCATGGACACCCGGGTTCCGTACATGGTGCGCACCATGATGTCGCGGCCCAGCTTATCGGTTCCGAACACATGGGGGAACACCTCCTCGCCATTGGCGATGCGCTGAAGTTCCTCATTGGAGTACCCGAAGGGATGGCTGCGGATGCCAAGCGCGGCATAGACCTCCTCCTCGGACATGCCGGCATACTCGCCGCCGGTCTTGGCCTTGGCGCGGATCAGCGCCTCCTCCCGGCTGGTGAGCTTCTCGCCCCTGGCCTCCGCCTCAGCCCGGGCCTGCTCTACCGCCTCCTGAGGGTCCAGGGTGCTGGTGGCCTGGCGGTACTGCTCCTGCTCCTCCAGGGTATAGTGGTGGGGATAGAGGTTCTCCGCGCCCAGATTGCGCTCCTCATACCCGTAGGGGACCAGCATTGGGCCCACGAAGGCGAAGAGGATCAGCAGCACGATAACGCCCAGGGCCACCATGGCCACCACATTCTTACGCAGGCGGCGCCAGGCGTCCGACCAGTAAGAAACGCTCTTGCGCTGCTGGATAAAGTCGGCCTTCTCCTCGCTGGAGGCAGGCGCAAAATCCTCGTTGGTCAGGCTGTTCCAATCCAGCATGGCGTCCACATCGGGCTGGAGAGAGCCGATGACCGGTTTTTTCTTTCGGTTCGCCATTGGTTACTCTCCTTTCATCAGATCGATGCGGGGATCGACCAGCTTGTAGATGATATCCACCACCAGGTTCATGATGACCACGAAGGTCGCCAGGAAGATGGTCGTGCCCATAATCACAAAGTAGTCGCGGTTGGTGATGGACTGCACCAGATAGCGGCCCAGGCCGGGGATGGAGAACACGCTCTCCACCACAAAGCCGCCGCACAGGGTAAAGGCGACCAGGGGCCCCAGGTAGGTAATGACGGGGATGAGGGCGTTGCGCAGGGCATGCTTGAAGATGATCTTGCCGCCCTTCAGGCCCTTGGCCCGGGCGGTCTTGATGTACTCCTGATTGATGGAGTCCAGCATGGAAGACCGGGTCAGCCGGGCAGTGTAGCACATGGGATACAGGCCCAGCGCGAAGCACGGCATGAAATAGGCCTTGGCGCCCAGGCCCGAATCAAAGATCGCCGTCAGCTGCAGATTCTTGAGCAGCTCCGGCCCAATGGGGGAGCAGAACAGGATCAGCAGGAAGGATGCCACGACGAAACTCGGCATGGAGATGCCCAGCGTACAGACCACGCGCAGCAGACTGTCCACCCACCTTCCCCGGTAATAGGCCGCCAGACAGCCCAGCAGGATCCCGACTACCACGGCCCAGGCCAGGGCGATCACGCCGATTTTGGCGGAGATGGGGAACATGTCCATAATGATCTCGGCCACCGGGCGTCCCTTCTGCATCTTCAGGGATTCCCCCAGATCGCCGTGCAGCGCGTTTTTCAGGTAATTCACCATCTGAATGGGCAGAGGCTTGTCAAAGCCGTACTTTGCATCCAGTGTGGCCTGCTGCTGCGGCGTCAGCGCTTTTTCCGAGGCAAACGGGCTGCCAGGCACCGACATCATCAGCAGGAAGGTGACACAGGACACGATGAGGACCGTAATGACCGCCATAACGACTCGCTTCAATATGTACTTTGCCATTTCTTCACTTCCTAAACTTTCTTTACTCCACTCTGTTTCAGAGGGTCTTTCTCCAGTCGGACAATTCCATCTGAAACCACTTTTCAAGCGCCCGGATGCTTGAAAAATTATTTCAGTTTTCGTTCCATTCTAACCCCTCTGAGGCACTCTGCGCCCTACTTTTACGCAGTTTTTATATTTTATCTTAAATTATGTCCTCAGTCAAGAGACATTTGTTAGGCGTCTCTTGCTTTTGTGGAGTATCAGCCCGTCGCTTTATTGCGCTAATTCGTCAAAATACTGCATCTTTTTTCAATATAGCGCTGTATTTTTCCACCATGCGGTCAGGATAATAGGACTCCTTGGCCTTCCGCAGCCCGGGGACGCCCATATCGTCCTCCCGGTTGAGATACCGCACCTGGGGATAGCGTTTTCGGACCCAGCGGGCAAATTCCCGGTTGATCAGGGTATAGCCGCCCCGCAGCTCGTTATAGGCCTTCTCAAAGCGGACGTCATAGCAGTCCCTCCCCAGCCGGTCTCCCATGGTAAAGGCAACCACCTCTCCATAGACCCGGATGACGCCGCCCTCCAGCCCCAGCTCCTCAAAATGGGCAATGGCGTCCCGCAGGGCCAGTCCCTCATTTCCCAGGTCGCCGGCCTGGGCAGCCCCTTCCCGCTCCCGGCTGCGCCGGTACCACTCCTTGTCCATTTCCAGGCATTCCGGCAGGACAGCCGGGGTCATCTCCTCATAGGTCCAGTCGGGAAAGGCGCGGGTAAAGGCGTTGATGTGGTTTCGCTTGGCGTGCAGACGCTTGCCGGGAAGGTCTGCCAGGCGGTCGATCTCATAGAGGTAGTCAAAGCTGTCCCGGTCTGCTTCGATCTGGAAGCAGCCCGGGAAACGGGCTTCCAGCCCGGCGGCCTGCTCGCCCGACAGGCAGACCAGGCGGAAGGGCTCTCCCCGCTCGCCGGCGTCCTCAGCCAGCGCGCGCAGCACCCGCTCCACATCCCCCTCCCCCGCGGGGTAGAGATAGCTGCACCCCAGCGCCCCGCACAGGCGGGCCGCCAGAAAGCCCTCCACCGGGGCAACGGCGTAGTGGAAGGCATGCCTCCAGGTGTAGAGATTGGTAAAGCTGTATTCGCATCCTCTGGAATCCGCCCCCAGCAGCAGCTTGTCCACCCAGGGCTTATCCGCCAGTTTCGGTGTATAAAACGCGATCATAGATGAAAACGACTCCTTTTTGCTCTTAATATCCATTTCCGCATCCATTGCGGGCACTTTTCTTTCCCCCTGCGGCGTGTTGGGAGGCTGCAAGCTCTTTTATCCTACCATGCCTCTATGAAAATGGCAAGAAAAAGGAGCGCTCCGCCCCGCCCCAAATTCGGGCAGATGAGCGCTCCTTTTCCGGTTCCGGAATTCATTCCCGCAGCAGAACCGGCTGGATCTGTCTCTCGCAGAGGGCGGCGTCAATGGTCTCGGGCACCCGGTCAAAATCCGCCACCAGGGATGTGGGCTTGTGCGCCGCGTCGTCCTGGCCAAAGGGGACAAAATAGACATGCTTCTTATCCAGCAGTGTGCCGATATTGCGGGCAGCCCCGGCCAGACCGTCATTGGTGGCCACCGCCAACACCAGGGGCCTCCCATTGCGCAGATGGGCCTTGGCCGCCATGGTGACCGAGGAGTCCGTGATCCCGGCCGCCAGTTTCGCCAGTGTATTCCCGGTGCAGGGACAGATCACCAGCACATCCAGCAGCTTTTTCGGCCCGATGGGCTCGGCCTTCACCACCGAATCCACCACCCGTTTGCCGCAGATGCGCTCCATCTCAGCCACAAAATCAGCGGCATTGCCAAAGCGGGAGTCGGTCCCCGCCCCCCTCTCGGAGACGATGGGCGTCACGCTTCCATAGCGCCGCGCCACCCGCTCCAGGGTCTCCATGGCCTTGGCGTAAGTACAAAAAGAGCCGGTAAAGGCAAATCCCACATGGATCTCTTCCATATTCACACTCCCAATTCATTGAGGATATTGTAGATGGTGCTCTTGATGGCTCTGGCCGCCGTCACCGGCGCCACTTTTCCCGGCAGGGACAGGGCCCATACTGCCTTGACGCCCAGACGGCGGGCCGCCTCAAAGTCCACCCCGGCGGGTGTGTGAATGGGAAGGGCTCTTCCTCTTCCCGGGTTACTCGCCCGTCTCCGCGGAGGCAAGATAGCGTTTGGCCCGGCTGAAGCCCCGGCCGCTCACCTCGCTGACCCGGCTGACGATGAGAAATGCCTCTGGGTCAATGGTATGGATCAGGCGCTCCACCTTCCCCAGTTCCGTGGGGGAGACGACGGAGAGGAGCATCTCGGTCTCCCGCAGCATATAGCCCGTGCGGCTTTGCAGAAGGGTCCCGCCCCGGTCCACCCGGGAGAGCACGGCCCGGCGGATCTCCTCCACCTTTTCGCTGACCACCTTGACCTCCACCTTCTGCTGCCCCAATACCAGCGCCTTATTGAGCACCGCCGTATAAATGAGAACCAGCAAAATCCCGTACAAAATCTGTTCCCAGTCGCTGAAAAGCGCCTGGAGGAGCAGGATGACCATATCAAACCCGTAGAGCATGGGCGCCACCGGAAGGTGAAACAGGCGGTTGAGCACCAGGGGCGGGATGTCCATGCCGCCCGTCGACGCTCCGGTTCGGATGACGATCCCCAGGCCCGCGCCGATACACATTCCCCCAAAGGCGGTGCAAAGGATCACGTCCTGTGTGATCGACTGCGCCGGCAGCACGCGCTCCCACAGCTCCAGAAGGACGGGATAGAGCAGGCTGCTCAGCACCGTAGTGGCGGCAAATTTCCGCCCCAGAACCGTCAGTCCCAGCAACAGCATCACCAGATTGAAGCCCAGCACAAACACGGAGATGGAGATCGGGAAACAGTGCCGTATAAACAGCGCGATCCCAGTGGTCCCGCCGGTGATCAATCCGCCGGGCAGCAGGAAAGCCGCCACGCCAAAAGCGTACAGGGCATTTCCCAACACCACCAGCAAAAGATCCAGGCCCAGATTTCGCTTCATGAAAGACCCACCCTTTCTTTCCCTCGAAAAAAGAAAACCACGTCTGCCGGATTTTCCCTGACAAACGTGGATCGAGGCTTTCGCCTAATACCCTTCTTTTATACCACACTTTTCCCCCTCTGGCAAGTCTGTTTCCCACTCACGTGCAGTCCGGGTTCCGCGTACACAGCGCTGTTCAACAGCCAGGTGTTCCACCGCCTGCCCGCCCGGGCCGCCTCGGGCGGACCGCACAGAGTCTCTCTTATATTTCCAGCTATTTTTCTGCTTCTGCCGTTCAAAATCCGCATATCTTAATTATATAAAGGTATGGAAGGCGTTCTTTCCCCCGGTCTGGCCGGACAGTCCTCGCCCGGATACATGGCCTTCCTACGCCGCATCCTCTGGTGCGGCCGGCCTCCCCATTGTTCGCCTTAAAAAGACATGTTCCTTCCCCACTCACACCTTTACCCAGGGCAGCTCCAGCAGGCGCTGCTGGAACCGGACTCCGGTCTCCAGTACGCGCTCATCAAAATCGAAGGTATCGGCATGGAGTGGAATCCCGGTTCCTGTGCCCAGCAGGAAAAAGACGCCCGGCACACAGCGCTGATAAAAAGAGAAGTCTTCAGCGATCAGGAGGGGCTCCTCCAACAGGCACAGCTCCGGCAGGGCGGCCGCGCTGGCGGCATAGAGCTCCGGATCGTTGCACACCGGGGGATACCCCTCAGAGAACCGGATCTCCGCCTCCACGCCGTACTGCTCCCCCACCGTCCGGGCCAGCGCGCTCAATTTCTCCTTGGCGCTCCGGAACACCTCATCCGAGTCCACCCGGAGGCTGCCCAGCAGGGTGCTCTCGGCGCTGACGGCATTGCGGACGCTGCCGCTCTCCATCCGTCCGAATTTGAGGAGACATACGCCCTGTTCCCGATTCAAGCGCCCGGTACACTCCTCTGCGGCGCACAGAAATCCGGCCCCCGCCATCAGGGCGTCGGCCCCCTCCTGCCAGCGGGCAATATGGGCGCTGCGGCCGGTTATCCGTACCGTCACCTCGCTGGCCCGGGCCATCAGGGGACCCGGACGGCTGGCCAGCGTCCCCGCCGGCAGATCCGGCCAGAGGTGGAAACCGTAGATCCGCTCCACCCGGCAGCGCTCCAGCACCCCGCTCTCGCAGATGGAACGGGCCCCGCCGGTGGTCTCTTCAGCCGGCTGAAAGATCAGGAGTACATTGCCGGGCAGCGCGGAAAGACGCTCCGCCACGGTGTGGGCCAGGGCGATCAGCATGGCCATGTGGCCGTCATGGCCGCAGGCATGCATTTTCCCCGGGTGGCAGGAGGCGTAGGGCGCCCCCGTCTTTTCCGCAATGGGCAAAGCGTCCATGTCCGCCCGGAATGCCACGGACGCGGCCTTTCCCCCGTCGAACCAGGCGCACAGGGCCCGTCCATCGGGGGAGAAGAGCGTGCAGGGCAGGCCCTCCAGCGCGCGGCGCAGATAGGCCGTGGTCTGGGGCAGCTGGTCGTCCAGCTCCGGAATGCGGTGGAGATCCCGGCGGACGGTCTGGAGCAGTTGGAACATGTTGAATCCCTCATTTCCCCGCAGACGCGGTTTCTTTGTCCGCTATTATACGGTCCCCGGACAGCGGGCGCAAGGGAAATCGGCCAAAAACTTCTTGACACTAAAGCAGCGCCGTGCTAAAATAGGCCAAAATCAGGATAGAGGCGCAGGTGAGAATACCCCGGAGGAGTCGGCAGACAGCGATCCCGGGCGGAGGCGAACCTGCCGAATTCGGACGCCGGGCACGGCGGCCGGGTGGGGCCGTGGAGAAGATCTGCGGCACTGTCTGCGGGGATGACCCGCGGGAGTGCTATCCTTACTGCAGGGTTCTCCCCATACCCGCCGGAGATCCTGGGCCGTCAGTAAGGCATAGCCCTGCTGGCGTTTTTTGTTTTGTATCCGCTCCTCTGTCCGCATCGCGGCATCTGTCCGCCATCTGAGAAAGGAGTCTTTCACATGAACGCCAGACATATCCAAGGTTCCATCGTCGCCCTGGTCACCCCTTTTCACCCCGACGGATCGGTGCATTTTGAAAAGCTGGGGGAGCTGATCGATTTCCATCTGGCCAACCAGACTGATGCCATCCTCATTCTGGGCACCACCGGCGAGTCCTCCACCATGACCCATGAGGAGGACGACGCGGTCTGCGCCTATACCGTTCAGCGGGTGGCCGGCCGGGTGCCGGTCCTCGCGGGCAGCGGCTCCAACTGTACCGAGACCATGGTGGAGAAGAGCCTGAGCTTTGAACGCCTGGGGGTGGACGGTCTGCTCCTCATCACCCCCTACTACAACAAGACCAACGAGGAGGGCATGTACCTCCACTTCAAGACGGTGGCCGACGCGGTGCACATCCCCTGTATCCTCTACAATGTGCCCGGACGGACCGGCTGCTCCATTTCGGAAAACGTGGTGCGCCGCCTGTCGGTCCACCCCAACATTGTGGGCATCAAGGAGGCCTCGGGCAGCCTGAGCTACGCCGCCAGGATCGCCCGCTGTCTCTCGGATGAGTTTCTCATGTATTCCGGCAACGACGACATCGTCCTGCCCATGATGGCCCTGGGCTCCAGCGGCGTGATCTCGGTGGCCGCCAACATCCTGCCCCGGGAGATGCACGATATGGTGTGGAACTACCTCCGCGGAGACCACGCTTCAGCGCTGGAGACCCAGCTGCGCTATCTGGACGTCATTCACGGCCTGTTCCTGGAGGTCAATCCCGTCCCGGTCAAGGAGGCCCTCAACCTCATGGGCATGGAGGTGGGCGGCTACCGCCTTCCTCTGACCGCCATGTCGGAGGGCCCCCGCGCCGCCCTGTGGGAGGCGATGGAAACGGCAGGTGTTCTGGCATGAACCTCCTTCTGGTCGGCACCGGCCGGATGGGCGCCATGCTCCGCACCCTGGCGGAACAAGAGGAGGATCTCACCATCCTGGCCGCCTTTCACCGCACGAATCTGAGCGATCTGGAGCGCATGGCCTCTCCGGCCGACGTCATTGTGGATTTTTCCGCCCCGGACAGCCTGTGCGCGGTGGCCGGATATGTCCGCCGCACCGGGACTCCCCTGGTCAGCGGCACCACCGGCTATCTCCCTCAGCAGACGGACCTGCTGCGCCAGCTGGGCAACTATGCGCCCGTGCTCCACAGCGCCAATTTCTCCATCGGCATCGCGGTCCTCCGCCGCCTGGCCGCCCTGGCCGCGGAGGCGCTGGGGGATTTTGACATCGAGATCGTGGAGACCCACCACAACCAGAAGGCCGACGCCCCCAGCGGCACCGCCAAGCTCCTGCTGGAGGCCGTGGACCCCGGACACGCCTGCTCCCCCGTCTACGGCCGGGAGGGGCGCGGCGCCCGCCGCTCTCCCCGGGAGATCGGCGTCCACGCCCTCCGGGGCGGCACAGTGGCCGGCGCCCATACAGTCTCCTTTTTCGGCCCCCAGGAGGAACTCCATCTGAGCCACCGGGCCGATAACTGCTCCATTTTTGCCGCCGGGGCCCTCCGGGCCGCCCGGCTCCTCTCCGGCAGAGCCCCCGGCTTCTACGCTTTGGAGGACCTGCTCTTCCCCGCCCCCCATCAACCCTGAGAAAGAAGGATCATACATGGACGCACAGGAAATCATTCGCTATATTGCACACGCTGAGAAAAAGACCCCCGTCAAGGTCACCCTCCGGGAAAAGGCCCCCATCGACTACGGCTCGGCCCAGGTATTTGGCGTCGGGGACAAGGTCGTCTTTGGGGACTGGAAGGAGCTGGGCCCCATCCTGGCCGCCAATGCCGGGCGCATCGATGATCTGGTGGTGGAAAACAGCTGCCGCAATTCCGCCATTCCCCTGCTGGATCTGAAGGGCATCAATGCCCGCATTGAGCCGGGCGCCATCATCCGGGACCAGGTGGAGATCGGCGACAATGCGGTCATCATGATGGGCGCCATCCTCAACATCGGCGCCGTGGTGGGCTCCGGCACCATGATCGACATGGGCGCGGTGCTGGGCGGCCGGGCCACGGTGGGCCGCAACTGCCACGTGGGAGCCGGCGCGGTGCTGGCCGGCGTGGTGGAGCCCGCCAGTGCAGTACCCGTCATTGTGGAGGACGACGTCCTCATCGGCGCCAACGCCGTCCTCATTGAGGGGGTACACGTGGGGCAGGGCGCTGTCGTGGCCGCGGGCAGCGTGGTCATTGAGGACGTTCCCGCCGGGGCCGTGGTGGCCGGTGTGCCCGCCCGGATCATCAAGGAACACAAGGATGAAGGCACCTCTCAGAAGACCGCCCTTCAGGACGCTCTGCGCACCCTCTGAGCCGCTCCGCATACAAAAAGCCGCCGGGATGAAATTCCATCCCGGCGGCTTCAGACTGTCGATAAAGTATATCTCTTCGATTTATGCTGCAAGAGCCTCGCAGAGTTCCGCCGTCCCGCAGACGGCGGAAGAGGGTCAAATCGTGTTTTCCGGCGGCGTGTACGTCGGAAAA
>JAHAEW010000015.1 GCA_018374635.1 Clostridiales bacterium | reverse complement strand
GGCCACGCCGACTATATCAAGAACATGATCACCGGTGCTGCCCAGATGGACGGCGCTATCCTGGTTATCGCTGCTACCGACGGCCCCATGGCTCAGACCAAGGAGCACATCCTGCTGGCCCGTCAGGTCGGCGTGCCCGCCATGGTCGTGTTCCTGAACAAGTGCGACCAGGTCGACGACGAGGAGCTGCTGGAGCTGGTTGAGATGGAGGTCCGCGAGACCCTGTCCAGCTACGAGTTCCCCGGCGATGACATCCCCGTCATCAAGGGTTCCGCTCTGAACGCCCTGACCTGCGAGGGCGGCGTGGACGATCCTGACTACAACTGCATCAAGGAGCTGATGGACGCTGTCGACAGCTACATCCCCACTCCTGACCGCAAGGCTGACCTGCCCTTCCTGATGCCCGTCGAGGACGTCTTCACCATCACCGGCCGCGGCACCGTGGCCACTGGCCGTGTTGAGCGTGGCCAGATCAAGATGGGCGAGGAAGTCGAGATCGTGGGTCTGTCCGACGAGAAGAAGAAGACCACCGTTACCGGCATCGAGATGTTCCGCAAGCTGCTGGACTACGCTGAGGCTGGCGACAATATCGGCACCCTGCTGCGCGGCATTGCCAAGACCGACATCGAGCGCGGTCAGGTTCTGTGCAAGCCCGGCTCCATCCACCCCCACACCAAGTTCGTGGGCCAGGTGTACGTTCTGAGCAAGGACGAGGGCGGCCGTCACACCCCCTTCTTCAACAACTATCGTCCTCAGTTCTACTTCCGTACCACCGACGTGACCGGCGTTATCAGCCTGCCCGAGGGCACCGAGATGTGCATGCCCGGCGATAACGTCGACATGAAGGTCGAGCTGATCACCCCCATCGCCATCGAGAAGGGCCTGCGCTTCGCTATCCGCGAGGGCGGCCGTACCGTTGGTTCCGGCGTCGTCATCGACATCGAGGAGTAATTTAAGCTCTTTCAGAGCGGCGGTCCTTAGGGACCGCCGCTCTTTTTTATGGGTCGGCTAGGTGGACAGACTTTGACAGAAACTTGCCCTTTCCATCAAATTATGATACACTGTGTTTCCTGGAAATCAGATTATGAGTCTTCGGAAAGGAGTCGAATCAGATGTCTGCTACACCCATTCCATCGCCCAGTGCAACCGCTGGACCGGTGGATGAGATTTTGGATACCGCGGGAAGTTCCGTCACCGATGTCATTAATGAAGTGGTTGATTCCACCGGACTGGCCCCCATCCTGAAGGATTTTACCGGACTGACCCCTGCAAGACTGATCTCCTTGGCACTCCTGATTGTATGCTGTCTTGCCGTGATCAAGGTGATCCAGCACTTTTTGAATCGGATTCTGGAGCGCGGGAAGATCGAAAAGAGCCTGCATACCTTTTTGCGAACCAGTGTGAACATCCTGCTCTGGTTCCTGTTTGCGCTGATTGTGGCCAGTGCGCTGAATATCGATGTGACCTCGCTGGTTGCCGTACTGAGCGTGGTAGGTCTGGCAATTTCCCTGGCAGTACAGGGGAGCTTGTCCAACCTGGCGGGTGGGATCCAGGTCCTTCTGTCCAAGCCGTTTAAGGTTGGGGACTATATTGAAACGAACAGCGTCAGTGGAACAGTGGCGGAGATCAGCATGTCCCACACAAAACTGGTGACGGTGGACAACAAGATCATTTTTGTGCCCAACAGTGAGATCTCAGCGGCTAAAATCGTCAACTATAACGCTCAGGAGAACCGCCGGGTGGATCTTACGTTCAATACCTCTTATGACGATACCACCGAGGCGGTGATTGGGGCCATTCAGAGTGTGATTGACGCCCATCCGATGGCCCTCTCGGACCCGGAGCCGTTCGTGCGCCTGTCCGCGTTTCGGGACAGCTCTGTGGAGTATACGGTACGGGTCTGGTGCCGGACAGAGAATTACTGGTCCCTCTATTATGACCTGCTGGAACAGGTGCGCGCGGCCTTTGACCGCGCGGGGATTGATTTGACCTATCCGCATCTCAACCTCCATGTGCTGGAGGGAAAGGGCGGATTGGAAAGGGGTTTATAATCGCATGACAAAAAATCGCGCCCTGAACCAGGGATTGCAGCTGCTGTTGACGGCGGAAGGGATTCAGCTCCTGCTGGGCCTGGCCAATCTGGTGGGATTGACCCAGCTGCTCTTCTTCGGATTTTTGAGTTTGGGATGCATGGCGATGACGCTGGCGGGACTGTATACCCTGCGCGGCGTTGACAGGGCCTATCAGCCGGCCTTCAGCTTCTCCGTTGCCAATGTGGTTGTGGTCTTTGCCGGTTCAGTGGTGGCTACGATCCTGGGCATGATGATAACCCTCAAGATCCTTCCAGTACTGGTGATCCTGCTCAGCTGCATTGCGCAGACCCTGACCTGTCTGGCGGCCCGTTTCTGCTGCCGGGCCACATGCGGACTGCTGATGGAGCGGGGAGCCGACGGCCTGGCAGCACAGGGGGAGCAGGTGGGGCTGCTCTATATGATCGTAACGGCTGTGGTGGTGTTCAGCTATGCACTGAGCCTTCTGCCCGTGCCGGCAGGAGTGATACGTTTTGTTACCATCCTGGCCAATGTGCTGCTGCTGACAGCCGTGGGAATGTATGTCAAATTTCTCTTTTTGAGCATCAAGACCCTTGCGGTAGAGTAGAAAAATGTTCCAGGAACAAGTTCCTGGAACATTTTTTATGGGGGGTCAGGTGGGCATGGTCAGACCGTGAATAAAGCCGCCCAGTGCATTGGACAACACGTCCCCGCCAATCACAGTGTTTCGATAGAGGAGCAGACCGGCCTGGACACCGCTCTCTCCCGTTGGATAGTTGGTAATGGCATACGTATAGCGTTTGACCCGCTTTCCACGGTATTTGGCCAGGTCAAAGCCCTGTTCTGTCTGGAGATCCAGATATTGGGTGTATGTGTCGTCAAATTCCTCGGGGATCTGCAGTTCCTCCACCGAGACGGGATCAGGGGAGACCTCCCAGCCATAAGAGGCCAGGTAGGCGATCCGGTCTTCATTGGTTCTGATCCCATTGCCGCTGACTGTGGCGGAGGCTTCCGCACCCTGTGTCCTCAATGCCCCCACGCCCGTCAGCACACAGCTGCAGATCAGCACGGCGGCCGCAACGCCGACGACGATGCGCCCCCGGCTGAGCCGAGTCGTCCAAATAAACACAGCGCAACGCTCCTTTCCATTCTTTGTCTCTATGGATATGTGCATCCAGGGGAAAATATGATATAATATCACCAATTTGGATTTCGCGCCGGAAGGCGCCGGAAGAAACGGAGCAGGGAACATGGAACGACTGGATAAGATCCTCTCGGGTACGGGGCACTGGTCCCGGCGGGAGGTCAAAGAGCTGGTGCGCGCCGGCCGGGTGACGGTGAATGGCAGCAAGGCGCGCTCTGTGGAGGAAAGATACGACCGGGAGGGGCTGGTGCTGGAGGTGGACGGACTTCCGGTTTCAGGCGAGAAGTATACCTGTCTCATGCTGCACAAGCCGGGAGGGGTGGTCTCTGCCACCGAGGACCCCCGGCAGAAAACGGTGCTGGATCTGCTGCCGCCCCACCTGAAGCGGATCGGACTCTTTCCGGCCGGACGGCTGGACCGGGATACAGAGGGCCTGCTGCTGCTGACCAATGATGGGGCGCTGGCCCACGATCTGCTCTCCCCGCGCAAGCATGTGGACAAGACCTACTTTGTACGGGTTGACGGGGAACTGGACCAGGAGGACTGCGCCGCCTTTGCCGCCGGGATGAAGCTGGAGGATGGACTGGAATGCCTGCCCGCCGGTCTGGAGCGCCTGGAGCGGCCGGATGAGGGGATCGTCACCCTGCGGGAGGGAAAGTACCACCAGATCAAGCGGATGCTGGAGGAGCGTGGGAAGCCGGTGGTCTATCTCAAACGTCTGACCATGGGTCCTCTGGCGCTGGACCCGTCGCTGGAGAAGGGACAGTGGCGCCCTCTGTCAGCGGAGGAGGTACAGGCTTTGCGGGAGCATGCATCCTGTGCAGGCAGAAAGGAAACGCCGTAGTTCGGCATTTTCCACAAAAAACTTTACACAGCCTATTGAAAAGAGAAAAAAAAGCCGCTATAATAGTTCCATATGAGTGAAATGGTAGAAATGCGTGTGAATTTTTGAGAAGGGTTCCCAACGCAAGTACAAAGTTTAGGGGGGCATTGTAAATGTCTAGCAGGATTTTTCAAAGCGTCGTTCTCCAAATGAAGGACAGCACGGACCGGGCCATCGGCGTGATCGACTCCGAGGGAACGGTGGTCGCCTGCAACGAGCTTACCTGCATTGGCGAGCGTTGGCCTGGTGTGGTAGAGGCGGTCAACAGTGGTGAGGGAAACGCCGTGGCCTACGAGGGCCGCACCTTCAAGACTCTGACCGGCTGGGGGTCCCAGTTTGACTATGCCGCCTTTGTCCGTGGGGATGATGCCGAGGCAAAGCTGGTTTGCTCCATGGCGGTGGTGGCGCTCAATGGCGCCAAGACCTATTACGAGGAAAAGCACGATAAGGCGACCTTTATCAAGAATATTATTTCTGACAATATCCTCCTGGGGGATATCTATGTCCGGGCCAAGGAGCTCCATTTTGTCTCCGAACTGCCCCGGGCTGTGTTCCTGATCCGGCAGGTGGAGAGCAATGATGTGGCCGCAATCGACGTGGTGCAGAATCTTTTCCCCGACAAGCAGACCGATTTTGTGCTCTCCATCAGCGAGACCGATGTGGCCCTCATCAAGCAGCTCAACGAGGGGACCGAGGGGAAGGACCTCTACAAGATCGCCAAGCAGGTGGAGGAGGCCATCACCGAGGAGCTCAATATCAAGGTGGTCATCGGTATCGGCACCATCGTGGGGCATATCCGGGATCTGGCCCGGGCCTATAAGGAGGCTCAGGTAGCCATCGAGGTGGGCAAGGTCTTTGACACGGAGAAGTCCATCATCAACTATGAAAACCTGGGGATCGGCCGCCTGATCTATCAGCTGCCCACCACCCTGTGCGAGATGTTCCTGCAGGAGGTCTTTAAGAAGAATCCCATTGACGCGCTGGATCAGGAGACCCTCTTTACCATCAACAAGTTCTTTGAGAACAACCTGAACGTGTCGGAGACGGCCCGGAAACTCTTCGTCCACCGGAATACGCTGGTCTACCGTTTGGAGAAGATCAAGAAGCTCACCGGTCTGGACCTGCGGGAGTTCGATGACGCCATCACCTTCAAGGTGGCCCTGATGGTCAAGAAGTACCTCATTTCCCGCGGCATCGACAACTGAGTATGAGAAGTCTGTGGAACGCTGCGGCGTAGCTGCGCCCCGTGTCCGCAGAGATACCGGCAGAGCCGGATATGGAACGATGCAGAATACAGAAACACAGGAGCGCTCTGTATTCTGCATTCTTCTTATACAGTTCCTTTACATAAAAGAGGTAGTTATGATTCGTTTTATCGATATCTATAAGGCCTATGACAATGGGACCAAGGCCTTGAAAGGCATTTCCATGCGCATTGACGACGGGGAATTTGTCTTTCTGGTCGGCCCCTCGGGTTCGGGAAAGTCGACCATCATCAAGCTGATCACAGCGGAGGCGGCCCCCACCGATGGACGTCTTATGGTCAACGGCTATAATCTGAACACCATCCGGCCCAGACAGGTGCCCTATATGCGCCGGACTCTGGGTGTCATCTTTCAGGATTTCCGCCTGATCGAGAAGAAGAGCATCTACGACAATCTGGTCTTTGCCATGCGGGCCGTGGGCGCCTCCCCCCGGGAGATCAAGAAGCGCATCGCCTACGTGCTGGAGCTGGTGGGACTGGACACCAAGGCCGACCGGCGGCCGGATGAGCTCTCGGGCGGCGAACAGCAGCGCGTGGCCATCGCCCGGGCGCTGGTCAACAATCCCAGCATGATCATCGCGGACGAGCCCACGGGAAACCTGGACCCCCAGCGCTCGCTGGAGATCATGATGCTGCTGGAGAAGATCAATGAGCTTGGCACCACCGTGCTGGTGGTCACCCATGAGAAGGAGCTGGTCAACCGCTTTGCCAAGCGGGTGATCGCCATCGAAAACGGACGGATCATCAGCGACGGAATGGGCGGGTATTACGACAATGAGACGATTTAATATTGGTTACTTTTTTGTAGAGGGCTTTCAGAGCATCTTTACCCATGGACTGATGTCCTTCGCGGCGGTCTGCATGATCATCTGCTGTCTGCTGATCATGGGGTCCTTCTCTCTGGTGGCCGTCAACCTGGATAATATGCTGGGGGATTTTGAGAAGCAGAACGAGTTTCTGGCCTACATCGACGAGACCTATACCGAGGAGCAGGCCCGGGCTCTGGAGGAACAGATCCTGGCGGTGCCCAATGTGGCGTCGGCGGAATTTATGAGCCGGGGAGAGGCCAAGGAGGAATTTGCCGCCAAGCAGGAGGAGACCGAGCTCTTTGAGAGCCTGCCTGATACAGTGCTGCGGGACCGCTACCGAATCCATGTGGAGGATCTCAACCAGCTCCGTCAGACGGTGGAGCAGGTAAAGGGGATCACCGGCGTGGCCGAGACCAGCGCGGCCTATGAGGTGGCGGAGGGCTTCACCGTGGTGCGCAACGTGGCAAGCGGCGTGGCCGTGATCCTGGTAGCCATCCTGCTGCTGGTCTCCCTGTTTATCATCACCAACACCATCAAGCTGGCCACCTTCAACCGCCGGGAGGAGATCGCCATCATGAAGATGTGCGGCGCCACCAATGGGTTTGTGCGCTGGCCCTTTGTGTTTGAGGGATTGATTCTGGGACTTGCCGGCGCACTGCTGGCCTATTTCATTCAGTGGGGCGTGTATACGCTCATCGGCAAGGCTATCAATGCGTCCGATACCATGCAGCTGATCACCGTTCTTCCCTTTGAACAGATGGCCATGATGGTGCTGGGGATTTTTCTAGGCACCGGTTTTGTGATCGGTGTGGGGGGAAGCTTGATGGCGATCCGTAAGTTCCTTCAGGTTTAATACAAGGAGTAATTTATCGATGGCGAAGCAGACAAGAAAGAAGCCGGAAAAGGAGCGGTGGAGCATCCACCGCGTGGTGGTGGCAGGACTTGCGCTGCTCATGGCGGCGCTGATGATCCTGCCCATGGTCAGTATGATTGTGAGCGGCACAGCCGGAGCGGTGAGCCAGTCGGAGATCGACAAGCTCAAGCAGGAGCAGCAGGCCTCCAAGGACCGCCAGGAGGAGCTCAAGGAGAAACTGAACGATCTCAAGAGCGACCAAGCGGATGCCAAGGCCAAGCGGAACATCCTCCAGCAGCAGCTGGAGGCCATCAACACGGAGCTGACCAACATCCAGAACCAGATCACCTATTATGACGGTGAGATCACCCAGAAGGAAGCTGAGCGGGTGGAGGCTGTGGCCCGGGAAGAGGCCCAGTACGAGCTCTTCTGCCAGAGGGTGCGGGCCATGGAGGAGGGCGGAAATGTCTCCTACTGGTCCATTATCTTCCAGGCAGAGGATTTTACCGACCTGCTGGACCGGATCAATATGGTGGATGAGATCATGAGCTATGACCAGGCCGTCATGGACGAGCTGGTAGCCACCCGCAAGCAGATCGAGTCCCTCAAGGCCGATCTGGAGAGCGCCCGCGCCGAGCAGGAGGCCAAAAAGGCTGAGCAGGAGGCCAAAAAGGCCGAGCAGAAGCAGAAGGTGGCCGAGGCTCAGGCGCTGCTGGATCAGATCAATGCCGACGCCGCCGAGGTCAACCGCCAGCTGGAGGCCGAGAGCGCGGCAGCCGCCGAGATTCAGAAGGAGTTGGTGGCAAAGCAGAAGAAGCTGGAGGAGGAGCGCAAGCAGAACAACATCGTTCTGGACCCCGGAGGCGATTATCTGTGGCCTCTGCCTGGCCGCTATAAGCTTACCTCCGCTTTTGGCTACCGGATCCACCCCATCACCCACCGTCCCCAGAGCCACACCGGCATTGATATCCCGGCTCCCGGCGGCACCCCCATCCAGGCAAGCAAGGGCGGACAGGTCGTCACATCAGCCTATCACAGCTCCTATGGGAACTATGTGGTCATCGACCACGGAAACGGCAACTCCACCCTCTATGCCCATATGAGCAGCCGGGCGGTATCTGAGGGACAGATGGTGAGCCAGGGACAGGTCATCGGCTATGTGGGAACCACCGGATCTTCCACCGGAAACCATCTGCATCTGGAAATCCGGGTCAATTACACCCGGACCGATCCGGAAAAGTGTTTCCCGGGACTGTATAACTCGTTTGTACGCGCATATAACTGGTAAACCGTCATAGAATAGAGCACTACGGAGGGGAGCGCGGGATCCGCGCTCCCCCTTGTTTTATCCGGCAAGGAGGTCCGCTATGAAAGAAAGACAGAAGCAGAAAAAGCGCTTTGGGATGGGCGCCCTGATCGGTACGGCTGCGGCCACGCTGGTGGTGACGCTGATCGGAGTGGGATGTGCGGCGTGGCTGGTGCTGGGACGGGATGGACTCTCTCTGCTCCAGGGGATCACGCTGGTCAAGACCCAGTTTGTGGGGGAAAAGACGGAGCAGGTGACCGATCAGGCCCTGTCCGGCATGATCGAGGGCCTGGGAGACCGCTGGTCCTACTATTTGGACGCGGAGGCATACCAGGCCGAGCAGGAGCGCCGGGCGAACGTCTATGTGGGCATCGGCGTCACCGTGGACTACACCAGCGAAGCGGGACTGACCATCCGCGCCGTGGTGCCGGGCGGCTCAGCGGAGGAGGCGGGGCTGGCCGAGGGCGAGCTCATCACCGCGGTGGACGGCGAGGATATTGCCGGCGAGGCGCGGTATGAGGCCCCCGACCGCATCGCGGGAGAAGAGGGGAGTACCGTCCGTCTCACTGTCCGGGGCTTGGATGGGAACAGCCGGGAGGTGGAGCTGGTGCGCAAGAGCATCCAGACCGATCCGGTCTCCTACGAGTACCTGGCGAATGGCGTGGGCTACGTCAAGCTCTCCAACTTTTTTGCGGGAAGCGCCGACCGGGTGAAGGAGGCTGTCACCGACCTTCAGAGCCAGGGAGCCACGGCTCTGGTCTTTGATATGCGGGACAATGGGGGCGGCTATCTGGATGAGCTCATCCCCATGCTGGATTTCCTGCTGCCGGAAGGCCCCATCTTCCAGACCCGCAGCCACACGGGCGCGGAAAAGATCTATGAATCGGACGCGGCGTGTGTGGATCTCCCCATGGCAGTGCTGGTCAATGAGAATACATACAGCGCCGCGGAGATCTTTGCCGCCGAGCTCCAGGAAGAGGGCGCAGCCGTGGTGATCGGCGCCCCCACCAGCGGAAAGGGATACTCCCAGCAGCTCTTTCCCTTGCTCAACGGGGGCGCCCTGGGGATCTCCACCGCCGAGTATTTTACCGGCAACGGCGTGAGCCTCATCGGCGCCGGACTGCACCTGGACCGGGAGACCGCCCTTTCCGAGGAGGACCAGGCCCGGCTGACGGCAGGGGTCCTGCCCCTGGCGGAGGATATCCAGTTCCAGGCGGCGCTGGAGCTGCTGGGGATGGGAGCATAAGATCGGCTTTAGCCGCATACCATCCCCCTGAGGTGAGGGTATGATCGGTTGGATGGCCCTGGAAGAGCGGCGGGGCTGGAGGAGCCGGATGGAAGAAATACGCCTGGAGGGGCTGCGGGTATGCCGGGCCGGCATACCCGCGCCTGACGGGCTCTCCCCCGCGGCCTTGACGCGGAGGGTGAAGCGGGGCGCACAGCTCCTGCGGAAGGCGGGCTGCCGCCGCTGTCTCACCCCGCCGGACTTCCCGTTCTGGGATCTTTTGCACGAGAGCGGCTTGCAGGCGGTGGACCCGGGGGGGCTCTGCCGGACCATGGCTGCCCAGCTGGCTGGGGCCTATCTGGAGGAACATGGAGTCCGGGAGACTGGGGCCACCGTGGCCCTTCTGGGCAGCCGGGTGGACCGGAGCCTCTTTGACGCGGCCTGCACCCTGGCTCCCAGGGTCCGCCATCTGGTGATCCGGGCCGGTGAGGAGGGGCGGGAGCTGTCCCGGTGGCTGGAGCGGGAATATGGCATCCCTGCGCTGGAGAACGGACGGGGCGCCCAGATAAAGCTCTGGTTTACGCAGCCGGAGGAGGAGGCCGGACCGGAGGACCTGGTACTGTGCGCCCCCGCGCTCTCACTGGGCGGACTGGAACTGCATCCCAGGCGTTCGGTGCCGCCGGAGGTGGAGGCGCGCGCCTTTGCGGCACTGCTCTGGGAAGAGGGGCGGCTTGCGCTGGAGGACATAGAAATATCTTCCAGAACGGCGGCGCAAATGACTTGACAGGATCGGGCAAACTACATATAATGTATAAACGCAAAATGATAGTCTGGAGGATTGCGAGCCGGAGACGGCTCATTTCTCATATTTCCGGCGAAAAGAAAGGTGTGCACGGCAATGGCAAAAGAATATAAGCTGAGCCCCGAGCGCTTTGAAAAGCTGAAAGAGGAGCTCAATTATCTCAAGACGGTCCGGGAGAAGGAAGTGGCCGACCAGATCAAGGAGGCCCGCTCCTTTGGGGATCTGTCCGAGAACAGCGAATACGATGAGGCGAAAAATGAGCAGGGCAAGCTCTACTCCCGCATTGCGGAGGTGGAGAACATCCTGGCAAACTGTGTCGTGATCGAGGATGAGAACAGCAACGACACCACGATGGTCCGGCTGGGAAGCCGCATCACGGTGCTGGACAAGGAGTTTGAGGAAGAGGTCCAGTATGAGGTGGTTGGCTCTCAGGAGGCCGATCCCATGAACGGCCTGATCTCCGAGGACTCCCCCTTCGGCAAGGCGCTGCTGGGCAAGGCCGTGGGCGACGAGGTGGAGGTAGAGGCCCCCGCCGGCACCCTGTACTATAAGATCCTGAACATCCAGAAGGCATAAAAGAGAGGAAGAACAGACGCATGAGTGAAGAGAAGAAGAATCCCCGGCAGGAGGAACCCTCTCTGTCTGAGCTGCTTCAGATCCGGCGCGCCAAGCTTAGGGAGCTTCAGGACGCCGGCGAGGATCCCTTCCAGCAGACCCGCTATCCGGTGAACGCCCACAGCACCGAGATCCAGGAGAATTTTGAGGCGATGGAGGGCCAGGTCAAGGCCATTGCCGGACGTCTCATGTCCAAGCGCGGCATGGGCAAAGCCATGTTCTGCGACCTGCAGGACGGACAGGGCCGCATCCAGATCTATGTCCGCATTGATGAGCTGGGCGAGGAGGCCTTTGCCAAATTCAAGAAGGTAGATATCGGCGACATCGTGGGCGTGGAGGGCGAAGTGTTCCGCACCAAGCGGGGCGAGATCTCCGTGAAGGCCCATTCGGTCACTCTGCTCTCCAAGTCCCTGCTGCCCCTGCCGGAGAAGTTCCACGGCCTGACCGACCGGGAGACCCGGTACCGCCAGCGCTATGTGGACCTCATCATGAATCCCGAGGTGCGCCGGGCTTTTGTCATCCGCTCCAAGTTCATTCAGCATGTGCGCAGCTTCCTGGACAACCGGGGCTATATGGAAGTGGAGACCCCGGTGCTCAACACGATCTCCGGCGGCGCCACGGCCCGGCCCTTCATTACCCACCACAACACCCTGGACATCGACATGTACATGCGCATCGCCACCGAGCTGCCCCTCAAGCGCCTGGTGGTGGGCGGCATGGAGCGGGTGTATGAGATCGGCCGCATCTTCCGCAACGAGGGCATGGACCCCAAGCACAACCCCGAGTTCACCACGGTGGAGCTCTATGAGGCCTATGCCGACTTCAACGATATGATGGACCTCTTTGAGGACCTGCTCTCCTCCGCCGCGGACAAGATCCTGGGCACCTACGACGTGGAGTGGCAGGGAGAAAAGATCAGCCTGGCCCCCGGCTGGCCCCGCCTGACCATGGCCGAGGCAGTGCAGAAGTACACCGGCCTGGACTTCATGGCGGTCTCCGACGACGCCGAGGCGGTGGCCATGGCCAAGTCCATCGGCGTGGAGCTGCCCGGGACGGCCGATCCCACCTGGGGCAACGCCCTCTATGAGTGCTTTGACCAGAAGGTGGAGGAGAAGCTGATCCAGCCCACCTTCATCACCATGCATCCCGTGGATGTCTCCCCCCTGGCCAAGCGCTCCCCCAAGGACCCCCGCCTCACCGAGCGCTTTGAGCTGTTCATCTGCCACAGTGAGATGGGCAACGCCTTCTCCGAGCTCAACGATCCCATTGACCAGCGCGGCCGCTTCCAGAAGCAGGTCGAGCTGCGCGCCAAGGGCGACGATGAGGCCGGCATGATGGATGAGGACTATATCACCGCCCTGGAGTACGGTCTGCCCCCCACGGGCGGCCTGGGCATCGGCATCGACCGCTGCGTGATGCTGCTGACCAACAGCGATTCCATCCGGGACGTCATCCTCTTCCCCACCATGAAGCCTCTGGATAAGAAGGACGCCTCCGCCAAGGCCGAGAAGCGGGCCGAGCCGGTGGTGGCTACCGACGAGAAGATCGATTTCTCCAAGGTGGAGATCGAGCCTCTCTTCCAGGATTTCGTGGACTTTGAGACCTTTGCCAAGTCCGATTTCCGGGCCGTCAAGGTCAAGGACTGCACCGCTGTGCCCAAGAGCAAGAAGCTGCTGAAGTTCGTTCTGGACGACGGCACCGGCACGGACCGGGTGATCCTGAGCGGAATCCACGACACCTATGAGCCGGAAGAGCTGCTGGGCAAGACCCTCATCGCGATCACGAACCTTCCGCCCCGGAAGATGATGGGGATCGACTCCTGCGGCATGATCATCTCCGCGGTCCATCACGAGGAGGGCGTGGAAAAGCTCCACTGCCTGATGGTGGACCCACACATTCCGGCGGGCGCGAAGCTCTATTAAAGGGCGCGAGTTCCGGTCTCTGAAACGGCAGGGGGATGGAAGCGCATGACGATCACATACGCATAGGCGTACTTCCCTGAAGCATCTGGACTGGTTCAGAGATTCTGGAGGCCGTGCCCGGTCCCGGGCGCGGCCTTTCGTCGGCATGGGAGCAGGACATGCTCCCATGCCGCGACTCAAGCGGCCTGTCGGCGTGTGTGGACAGGCAGTGCGGTCCAGGCTGTGCCGGACCGGGAGAGAAAGGCCGATCAGATATTATGAGTATTACCATTCGCGCGCGCAATTTTCTGCTCAGCAGGAGAGGGATCAACCCCACACGCATTGTGGCGGCGTCCTTCGGATGCATCATCCTGCTGGGCGCGCTGCTGCTGACCCTTCCCATCGCCTCGCGCAGTGGGATGAGCGTTGGTTTTTTTGACGCACTGTTTACCGCCACCTCGGCCACCTGTGTGACGGGACTTATTACCGTGGATACCTGGGTTCAGTGGAGTCTCTTTGGGCAGATCGTCATCATTGCGATGATCCAGCTGGGGGGCCTTGGCTTTATGACCGTGATCACCATGGTGTCCTTTGTGCTCCACCGCCGCATCGGCCTGTCGGAGCGGCTCATCATGGTGTCCACCTTTAATCTCAACGATCTGGACGGTGTGGTTCGCATGGTACGCCATGCGCTGATGGGCACGTTTCTGATCGAGGGGATCGGGGCGGTCATCCTGTCCATCTGCTTCATCCCCACCTTTGGTTTGATCCGGGGGGTGTGGCATGGGATCTTCCACGCCATCTCCGCGTTCTGCAATGCGGGCTTTGATCTGATGGGAGGAGAGTACGGCGCTTTCTCCAGTATGCTGGGGGCAAACGATCATCCGGTCGTGCTGCTCACAACGGCAGCCCTCATCATCATCGGCGGCCTGGGATTTTTTGTCTGGGAGGATTTGGTGCGCAGCCGCTGCTGGCGCAAGCTCTCCCTGTACAGCAAGCTGGTGCTGGTGATGACGGCGGGACTTCTTCTCTTCGGCACGGTTTTTACCCTGCTGGCAGAATACCACAATCCCGCCACGCTGGGGAATATGCCCCTGTGGCAGAAGCTGCTCAACGCATTCTTCCAGTCCACGACGCTGCGAACGGCCGGCTTTGACGCGCTGGGGCAGGGCGGACTGCATGACAACACCAAGGCCATTTCGGTAGTGCTCATGCTGGTGGGCGGCTCGTCTGGCTCCACGGCAGGTGGGATTAAGACCGTGACGCTGGCGGTACTGATACTGGCCCTGCGGGCAGGGCTGAAGGGAAGGGAGCAGGTGACCCTGCGGGGCCGGGCCATCTCCTATCAGCGGGTCATCAATGCCATGACCCTGACGCTGGTGGTGATCACGCTGTTTCTGACCGGGTCCATCATCCTCGCTTCGGTGGAGAGTCTGCCCTATATCGACTGTGCGTTTGAGGTGGCGTCGGCACTGGGTACGGTGGGCCTGACCACCGGGATAACCACGCATCTTTCCCGTTTTTCCCAGGCGATACTGGTCCTGTTTATGTATCTGGGCCGCGTCGGCGTGCTTTCGTTCTCCATCGCATTCCTGACCCGGCGTAAAAAACTGGCCAAGATCCAGTATCCCAATGCGGATATCATGATCGGATAAGAAAGAGAAGGGGATTGCATGAAAACATTTGTTGTCATCGGTCTGGGCCGATTTGGAAACGCTGTGGCCACCGAGCTGTGCACGCTGGGCCATGAGGTACTGGCCATCGATGCCGATCCGGAGAAGGTGCAGAAGGTGGTGGATCTGGTGACCCATGCCGTCACCGGCGACGCCAGAGACGCGGCGGTCCTGCGGGCGCTGGGTGTGCGCAATTATGACTGCGCTATCGTGGCCACCGGAAACGATGTGGGAAACAGCGCGCTCATTACCCTGAATCTGAAGGAAATGGGGCTCAAGCATGTCGTATGCAAGGCACAGAGCCACGTACATCGGAAGGTACTGGAGAAGATCGGGGCGGACCGGGTGGTTTTCCCCGAGTATGAGATGGGACTGAAGCTGGCCCAGGGGCTCTCCAGCTCCAACGTGCTCAACTTCATCGAGCTCTCCGACGATTTCGGGATCGTGGAGCTGGCGGTGCCCAAGGTGTGGATCGGCAAGAGCATCCGGGAGCTGGACATCCGCGCCAAGCACCATGTCAACGTCATCGCGGTGCGCGGCACGGAGGGTGTGCTGGATGTGGCCCCCGGCGGCGACTACCGGCTGGCCCAGGGCGGCCGGATCGTGGTGCTGGGCCGTACCGAGTATATCAACTTGCTGCACAGCCTGTAAGGAAGATGGAGATGGAGTTAATTACCAGCCGACAGAATCCGCTGGCGGTCCATATCCGTAAGCTGGGGGCGGATGGAAAGTACCGCCGAAGCCAGGGACAGTACCTCTGCGAGGGCGAAAAACTGGTGCGGGAGGCCCTGCGCTGGAGCGCCGGGGTAGAGACGCTGGTCTACGCCAGAGGAAAGCGTCCCCCGGACGGGCTGCCCCAGGATATCCGCCTGGTGGAGGTGCCAGAGGGACTCTTTGAGAGCCTCTCCACGGTGGAGACCCCCCAGGGCGTCCTGGCTGTGTGCCGCCGGCCGGAGACGGCGCTGCCGGAGACGATGGCGCCGGGCGGGTACCTGGTGCTGGACGGGCTCCAGGACCCGGGGAACGTGGGCGCCATCTGGCGTACGGCCGATGCCCTGGGAGCCGCCGGGGTGGTCCTGCTGCCCCGCTGCGCCGATCCTTTTTCCCCCAAGACTGTCCGCTCCACCATGGGGGCGTGCTTCCGTCTCCCGGTGTGGGAGTCCGGTCTGGAGCACTTGTGTCCCCGGCTGGCGGCGGCGGGAATCCCCCTGTATGCCACCGCCCTGCGGGAGGATACGGCCGATGTGCGGGCGCTGTCCCTGGAGCGGGCGGCGGTTGTCATCGGCAGCGAGGGCAGGGGGATTTCGGACGAGGCTCTCGCCCGGTGTGAAAAGACCATCCGCATCCCCATGCGGGAGCGGTGCGAGTCTCTGAACGCAGCGGCAGCCGCTGCTGTGGTGCTCTGGGAGATGGCCCGCGGCCGTTAAAAGTGAAACGTGGATAGACGGAGTGAGATCCCAATAGAGAAAGAGAGGGAGCGATTCCATGTCTGTGCTGAAGTATTGGCTGTGGCTCACCACCCGGCCCTCCATCCGGCCGGGGGAGGCGGCCGCCCTGGCCGAACGTCTGGGCGGCGCCGAACAGGTCTATGTGGCCGACCGGGCGGAGTATGAGCTGCTGGGGCTGCCCGCCAGGCTCCGGGAGGAGCTCTGCCACAAGGAGATGGACTGGCCGGAGCGCATCCTGGAGGACTGTGCCCGGTTGAACGTCCGTATTCTGACCATACAGGACGCGGCATACCCGGAGCGCCTGCGCCAGATCGACGTGCCGCCCGCCCTCCTCTATGTAAAGGGGAAGAACCTCCACTTTGACGAGCGGGTGGTGATCGGCGTGGTGGGTTCCCGCCGGGCCAGCTCTTACGGGATCGGGAAGGCGGCGGAGCTGGGCCGGGACCTGGCCCGCCGGGGCGCGGTGGTGGTCTCGGGGATCGCCCAGGGGGTGGACGCGGCTGCCCTGCGGAGCGCCATCCGGGCCGGAGGAACCGTGTGCTCGGTGCTGGGCGGCGGGATCGACGTGGTCTATCCTCCCTCCAGCGCGGACCTCTACCGGGTGGTGCCCCAGGTGGGGGCGCTCATCAGCGAGTACCCGCCGGGCGCCGCCACCGAGGGGTGGCACTACCCCATCCGCAACCGCATCATCAGCGGTCTGAGCCTGGGCGTGGCGGCGGTGGAGGCCGGCGTGAAGAGCGGCACCCTTATCACCGCCCGCACCGCGCTGGACCAGAACCGGGACGTCTTTGCCTTTCCGGGGCTGGCGGGGAATCCCGGCAGCCAGGGGACCAATCTCCTCATCCAGCGGGGCGAGGCCAAGCTCATCCAGTCGGCGGCCGACATCCTGGTGGAGTATGAGGAGCTCTATTCCGCCCGCCTGCGTCCCTGTCCATCCCCGGAACACGGGCGGAACGAGTGCGGGCGTCAGGCGTCTTCCCCGC
This sequence comes from Clostridiales bacterium, assembly GCA_018374635.1. Classification (GTDB taxonomy): domain Bacteria; phylum Bacillota; class Clostridia; order Oscillospirales; family Oscillospiraceae; genus Pseudoflavonifractor_A. The sequence goes on along the minus strand of JAHAEW010000015.1, from coordinate 29,629 downwards.
GTCTGCGTTCCAAGCGGCCGGAGCCGGTCCCGCCAAAGGCGGTTGACAACTCGGAAGGAAGGGCTTATAGTACCTTTCAAGAGCAGAACGGTGAGTTTACAGAGGAGGAGAAGGCCGTCCTCCTGGCTCTGGGGGAGGAGCGGCTGCGGCCGGACGATCTGGTGGAGCGCACCGGCCTCCCGGCCAGCGGGGTGCTGGCAAGCCTCACCATGCTGACCATGCGGGGCATCCTGGCCCAGCAGCCGGGCAATTTCTTTGAGGCCCTGATCCTGCTGCGGGAGAAGGACTGAACCCCGGCGGGATACCCCGCCCAAGGGCGTACCTGAACATCGGCAAACCGGACTGGGACGCGGTGGTTTGCCGATGATCAGATCCGCTCTGACGCCCCCAGAGGGCATAGTTGGTCCGCCTGGGCGCGGACGAGAGAAGGGTCTCCGGAACAGAGACGGAGAGCCCCAATTTGGAGGTACTATTGTGGCGAAATCGAATCTTGTGATCGTGGAGTCCCCCGCCAAGGCCAAGACCATCGGAAAATACCTGGGTCCCGGCTATCAGGTGAAGGCGTCCATGGGACATGTGCGCGATCTTCCCAAGAGCAAGCTGGGCGTGGACGTGGGACACGGCTTCACGCTGGATTATCAGCCTATCAAGGGCAAGGAAGAGGTCATCGACGACCTGCAAAAGACGGCCAAGAAGAGCGAAAAAGTCTTTCTGGCCACCGACCCGGACCGGGAGGGCGAGGCTATCTCCTGGCATCTCAAGGAGCTGCTGGGGATCCCCGATGACAAGACCTACCGGGTCACCTTTAACGAGATCACCAAGAAGGTGGTCAACGAGGCCATTGCCGCCCCCCGTGCCATCGACCAGAATCTGGTGGACGCCCAGCAGGCGCGAAGGGTGCTGGACCGCATCGTGGGCTACCAGATCTCCCCCCTGTTGTGGAAGAAGGTCCGCCGGGGCCTGAGCGCCGGACGGGTGCAGTCGGTGGCGACCCGGCTGGTGGCCGAGCGGGAGGCCGAGATCAAGGCCTTTGTGCCCGAGGAGTACTGGTCCCTGGACGTGGATCTGGAGCGCATCGCCCCCAACCTGGGCCGGTTCCGGGCCTCCTTCTACGGCCGGGAGAAGAAGATGGACCTGCACAGCGAGGAGGAGGTCCAGGCGGTGGTTTCCGCCGTCCAGGCCGGCGCCTTCACCGTCCAGGGGGTCAAGCGGCAGGATAAGCAGCGCAATCCCGCGCCCCCCTTCACCACCTCGACCCTTCAGCAGGAGGCCAGCCGCAAGCTGAACATGACCCCCCGGCGCACCATGTCCATCGCCCAGCAGCTCTACGAGGGCGTGGACATCGAGGGCGAGGGGACCATCGGCCTCATCACCTATATGCGTACCGACTCCCTGCGCCTCTCGGACGAGGCCACGGAGGCTGCCAAAAACTTTATCCAGGGCCGCTACGGGGCCGACTACTACCCCGGAAAGCCCCGGGTGTTCAAGACCAAGTCCGGGGCCCAGGACGCCCACGAGGCCATCCGTCCCTCCGACGTGAACCTGACCCCCGAGCAGCTCAAGAAGGACCTGACCAGCGAGCAGTACCGGCTCTACAAGCTGATCTGGAGCCGCTTCTTGGCCTGCCAGATGGCCCCCGCCGTCTATGACAGCGTCACCATTGAGGTGGAGAGCGCCGGATACCGCTTCCGCGCCAACCACTCGGCCCTCAAGTTCTCCGGCTATACCGCCGTCTATGTGGAGGGCAAGGACGAGGACGAGGAGGTCCTCCGCCAGTCCCCCCTGCCCGACCTGCGGGAGGGGGAGGCCCTCAAGCTCCTCAAGAGCGAGCCGGGCCAGCACTTCACCCAGCCCCCCAGCCGCTACACCGAGGCCACCCTCATCAAGGCCCTGGAGGAGAAGGGGATCGGCCGCCCCTCCACCTACGCCCCCACCATCTCCACCATCCTGGACCGGGAGTATGTGGTGAAGGAGGGAAAGAACCTGCGCACCACCCCCCTGGGCGAGGTGGTCAACGATCTGATGAAGGAGAAATTCCCCGACATCGTGGATACCGCCTTCACCGCCCGCATGGAGGAGCGGTTGGACGAGGTGGAAGAGGGAAAGGAGAACTGGAAGGACATCCTCTCCGGCTTCTACGGGGACTTTGAGCGGGAGCTCCAGGCCGCCGAGCAGGACACCGAGCGCATCAAGGTGCCCGACGAGGTGTCCGACGTCATCTGCCCCATGTGCGGGCGCAACCTGGTCTTCAAGTCCGGGCGCTTTGGCCGCTTCCTGGCCTGCCCCGGCTGGCCTGAGTGCCCCCACACCCAGCCCATCGTCATCGAGATGCCGGGCAAGTGCCCCAAGTGCGGCGGCAAAATTTTGAAAAAGACTTCCAAGCGGGGCTATGCCTACTATGGCTGTGAGCACAACGCCAACAAGGACGAGAGTAAGCGCTGCGACTTCATGACCTGGGACGTGCCGGTCAAGGAGACCTGCCCCGAGTGCGGACACACCCTCTTCAAGAAGTCGGGCCGGGGCTTCAAGAAGCCCTTCTGCATCAATTCCGAGTGCCCCAACTTCCTGCCGGAGGACCAGCGGGGCTATAAGAAAAAGACACCGGAAAACGCCGATCCCGCCGAGGGCGTGCCGCCCGAGGAGACCAAAAAGGCCGTCAAAAAGACCGCCGCGAAAAAGCCGGCTGCCAAGAAGACCGCGGCCAAAAAGACCGGGACCACCAAGAAAGCGGCGGCCAAAAAGACTGCCGCCAAGAAGGAGCCGGCCCAAAAGGCCGCCGCGAAGAAGACGGCCAAGAAGACAGAGGAAGCGTAAGGAGAACACATGGAACCTGTTATCGTGATCGGCGCGGGCCTGGCCGGATGCGAGGCCGCGTGGCAGCTGGCCCAGCGGGGGATTCCGGTGGAGCTGCATGAGATGAAGCCGCGGAAAAAGACCCCCGCCCACCACTCGGACGACTTTGGAGAGCTGGTGTGCTCCAACTCCCTGCGCTCCGACCAGCTGGAGAACGCAGTGGGCCTGCTCAAGGAGGAGCTGCGCCGCCTGGGCTCCCTCATCCTCCGCTGTGCCGACGAGCACCGGGTGGAGGCGGGCGGCGCCCTGGCGGTGGACCGCCACGCCTTTTCCGGGGCGGTCACCCGGGCGGTGAAGGAGCACCCGCTCATCACCGTGGTGGAGGGGGAGGTCACCGAGATCCCCGCCGAGGGGAATGTGATCGTGGCCTCCGGGCCCCTCACCTCCGAGGCCCTGAGCGAGCGCATCAAGGCCTTTTTCCCCGAGAGCCGCTATCTCAACTTCTACGACGCGGCGGCCCCCCTGGTCACCTTTGAGAGCGTGGATATGACCTCGGCGTGGTTTGCCTCCCGCTACGACAAGGGCACGCCGGACTATATCAACTGCCCCCTCACGGAGGAGGAGTACGACGCCTTCTGGACCGAGCTGTGCGCCGCCCAGGAGGCCGAGGTCCACGGCTTTGAGGACAAACAGGTCTTTGAGGGCTGTATGCCCGTGGAGGTCATGGCCCGCCGGGGAAAGCAGACCCTCTGCTACGGCCCCCTCAAGCCCCGGGGCCTCAAGGACCCCAAGACGGGGAAGGAGCCCTTCGCCGTGGTGCAGCTGCGCAAGGACAACGCCGAGGGCTCTATCTACAATCTGGTGGGCTTCCAGACCCATCTGAAGTGGCCCGAGCAGCGGCGGGTCTTTTCCATGATCCCCTCCCTGCGCAGCGCGGAGTTCGTGCGCTACGGCGTGATGCACCGGAACACCTATCTGGACTCCCCCCGGATGCTGGACCGCTATTACCGGGTCAAGCATGAGCCCCGGGTGTGCTTCGCCGGGCAGATCACCGGCGTGGAGGGATATGTGGAGTCCACCGCCTCCGGTTTCCTGGCGGCGGTGGAGCTGGCCCGCAGGCTCCAGGGCAAGCCCCCGGTGGACTTTCCCCAGGAGACGGCGGTGGGGGCGCTGGCCCTCTACATCAGCAACGAGACGGTGGGCGACTTCCAGCCCATGAACGTGAACTTCGGCATCATCCCGCCCCTGGGCTATAAGGTCAAGGGCAAGCGGAACAAGAACGCCGAGCTGAGCCGCCGGTCACTGGAGATCCTGGCAGGTCTGGACGCGGAATAAGGTCTGTCCGCTTGCCCGCAAGCGCAAGCGAGCCGCCGCAATGCGGCGCCAAGCATTTTGCGGAGCAAAATCTTGATACCGGGCGAATTCACTTCGCCCGAGCAGATGGAAAGCAGGGCCCCCACGAAAACCGGTTTTCGTGGGGAACAAGCGGAACAAGAACGCCGAGCTGAGCCGCCGGTCACTGGAGATCCTGGACAAGCTGGACCCGGCGGAGCTGTAACCGATCCTTACAGCCGGTGGAGGGCCAGTCCCAGCCGCAGGCCCCGGAGAAAGGCCGCCTCGGCGTCCAGCTGGGCGCACTCGTCGGCCGCGTCCCGGAGCTTTTCGCAGAAGGGAGCGCCCATGGCCTCCCGGACCCGGCCCAGGTGCCGCTCCCGGAGGGCATAGCAGTCCGGGAGATCCTCGGCGTCCCGGTCCAGCCGGGCAGCGAGTTCATACAAGGAAAAGAGTAAGTTATCCATACGATCACCCCAATAAAACCGTGATTACAATATACACGGTTTTATTGGATATGTCAAGGGGGAGCCATGTACCATAACGAATTATTTGGTTTGCGCTTACGCAAGATGCGCAGTCACAACCATGAGACGCAACGGGAACTGGCGGAGGTTTTGGGTGTAAAGCCAAATCAGATTGGAGAAATGGAAAATGGCCGGGGTGCTACGACCCTTGCAAAATTAGCGCAGCTCTGTGAGCATTACAATGTCACGGCTGATTATCTTTTAGGTTTGACGGATGAGCCACGGCCATTGAGATGAGAAGGGAAAGAGTACCCCTGTCAATCAGAAACAGGACCACACACAGCCCAATGAATGTCATTGGATGGTATCTGATATGTGAAGGGGGCAGCGTATGTTTGAGCGCGCCATCTTTTCGGCCCGGCTGAAAGAACTTATTCAGCGGCGGAACATGACCTATGCCCAGCTGGCCCGGGCGCTGGGGGTCTCTACCGCGCAGGTCAGCGACATGGCCAACGGAAAAGCCGGGACCTCCATCGAGTGGCTGTATAAGCTCTGCCAGACCTTTGAGGTGTCTGCCGACTACCTTTTAGGACTGACTGATGAACTGAGGCCATTGGGCCGGTAAGGGGGGATTCGGTGTACTCCAACGAACTTTTTGGAGAGAGGCTACGAACGCTGCGCAAACAGCGGGGGGAGAAACAGCAGGAGCTTGCCAAGTTCCTGGGGGTCAAGCCCAACCAGATTGGCGAGATGGAGAACGGGCGGAAAGCCTCCACTTTCTCCAAACTGGCCCAACTCTGTGAGCACTACAACGTCACTGCCGACTACCTTTTGGGTCTGACGGACGAGCCGCGGCCATTGACCTAAGGCCGGTCCGGACGAGAACACAGAAAGAAGAGGGAAGAGTCATGAAGATCATCGTAGACGCCATGGGCGGCGACAACGCGCCTGCCTCAAACGTAAAGGGCGCGCTGGCCGCGGTCCGGGAGCAGGGAGTAGAGGTCATCCTGGTGGGCCGGGGAGAGGAGATCATCCAGGTCCTCCACGAGGAGGGCATGAAGGAGCCCCCGGCGGGGATGGAGATCGTCCATGCCTCCGAAGTGGTGGAGATCTGTGACAATCCGGCCACCGCATTCCGGGAGAAGAAGGACTCCTCCCTCACGGTGGGGCTCAATTTGCTCAAGGACGGCAAGGGGGACGCCTTCGTCTCGGCGGGCAGCACCGGCGCGCTGCTGGCGGCGGCCACCCTCATCGTCAAGCGCATCAAGGGCATCCGCCGGGCGGCCATGGCCCCGGTGGTGCCCACCGGAAACGGCGGGGCCGTCCTCATCGACTGCGGCGCCACCGCCGAGTGCACCCCCGAATACCTGCTCCAGTTCGCCTTTATGGGCTCTTACTATGCCGAGCGGGTGCTGGGCCGTCCGGAGCCGCGGGTGGGCCTCCTGAACATCGGGGCCGAGCCCTCCAAGGGCACTGAGCTGCAGCAGAAGACCTACGCCCTCCTCCAGGAGGCCGGGGAGCAGGGCCGCATCCACTTCACCGGCAACGTGGAGGGCAAGGAGGCGGTCTACGGCGCGGTGGACGTGATCGTCTCCGACGGCTACTCGGGCAATATCTTCCTCAAGACCATGGAGGGCACCGGCGGCTTTCTGGCCAAACAGCTCAAGGCCATGTTCCAGAAAAATCTGCTCACCAAGCTGGCGGCCCTTCTGGTCTCGGGCGGCCTCCGGTCCTTCAAGAAGCTCCTGGACGCCGGAGAGGTGGGGGGCACCGCCTTCATCGGCATCTCCAAGCCGGTCATTAAGGCCCACGGCTCCTCCGACGACTATGCCATCAAGAACGCCATCCGGCAGGCCGCCAAGTTTGCCGCCTCGGGCATCATTGAGGATATCACCGAGAATGTGGAGCACATGCGTCTCCCCGTGCAGGTGAAAAAAGAAGAGGGCTGATTGTGGGTTTTCCACGATTTTCCCACAGGGAGAGAAAAAATCAAAAATCCTATTGACAGCTTGCCTTATCTTGCCTATTATTTTAGTGCAATTACCGTTCCGGAATACAGAACGATATGATAGGAGAAGATAGATATGATTTTTGAGAAAATCGTGGCGCTGCTGTCCGAGCAGCTGGGCGTGGACGCCGAGAACATCACCATGGACACCTCCTTTGAGGAGCTGGGCGCCGACTCCGTGGACGTGGTCGATCTGACCATGGCGGTGGAGGAGGCCTTCAACCTGGAGGACCTGGCTGATGAGAACCTGTCCGACATGACCACGGTGGGAGACTTCGTCCGCTTCCTGCAGACCAAGCTGGATTGATCCTTTGCCTGCAAGCCCCGCCCACGGCGGGGCTTGTGTCAGCGTGTCGAACCAGTTCGACACGCTTCTCAAAAACGCAAGCGTTTTTTCGAGGAGGATGCAGCCCGCTGCATGCACTCGCTGACGCTCGCACACTTGCGGCCTGAGAAGTGTGTGTTCCGACGTACATGCCGCCGGAACACACGATTGGACTCTCTTCCGCCGCCTGCGGGCGGCGGAACTCTGCGAGGCTTTTGCGGCAAACATCGCAGATATGCGCTTGATCCACAGACTGCTGCAAGCCCCGCCCACGGCGGGGCTTGCGTTTTGAATCGTATGGAACTGGAAAAGAGGAGGAACCACCATGCGCCATCTGGAAGAGACCCTTGGATATACCTTTCACGACCGTTCCCTCTTGGAGAACGCGCTCACCCACAGCTCCTATGCCAATGAGAACCGGTTCAAGGGCTGCCAGAGCAATGAGCGCCTGGAGTTCCTGGGGGACTCGGTGCTGGGCATGGTGACCGCCGACTATCTGTTCCGCGCCCACCCCGACCTGCCGGAGGGGGACCTGACCCGCACCCGGGCCGCCCTGGTGTGCGAGGAGAGCCTGGTGGAAGTGGCAAGGGCCTGGGGGCTGGGGGAATACCTCCGCCTGGGCAAGGGAGAGAACGCCGGCGGCGGCCGCCGCCGGCCCTCCATCCAGGCCGACGCGGTGGAGGCCGTGCTGGCCGCGGTCTACCTGGACGGCGGCATCGGCTCGGCCCGCAAGATCATCCAGAAATACATTCTGGACCGGGAGAGCGAGAAGGCCCGCAACCGGGACTATAAGACTGCCCTGCAGGAGCTGGTGCAGCGGGAGAGCGGCCAGGTCCTCCAGTACCGCCTGACCGGCTCCAGCGGCCCCGACCACGCCAAGCTCTTCACGGTGGAGGTGGACCTGAACGGCCTCACCATCGGCCAGGGCGAGGGCCACAGCAAGAAAGAGGCGGAGCAGAACGCCGCCCGGGCCGCCATCGGCCATCTGGAGCAACGATAATCACGGACACGCCGCGGAGAGTTTGCCGCGGCGTGTTTTTTGTGGGAAAGCGTTTGCAATGACGGGGAAAAATTGATATAATATTTTATTACCATGTAATTTTCTGCCCTGTGGGGCGGACGATGACTGAGAGGTGTCCGGTTTGTACTTAAAAGCGCTCGAGATCCAGGGGTTCAAGTCCTTTCCGGACAAGACCGTGCTGACCTTTGGGGAAGATATCACCGCCATCGTGGGTCCCAACGGCTCGGGCAAATCCAATCTGTCGGACGCCATCCGCTGGGTGATGGGGGAGCAGTCCACCCGTGCGCTCCGGGGCGGCAAGATGGAGGATGTGATCTTCGGCGGAACCGAGAAGCGCCGGCAGGTTGGCTTTGCCGAGGTCAGCCTGGTGCTAGATAACCGGGACCACGCCCTCTCCCTGCCGGAGGACGAGGTCATGGTGACCCGCCGCTACTACCGCTCCGGGGAGAGCGAATATTACATCAACCGCCGCACCGTCCGCCTCCGGGACGTGAACGAGCTCTTCATGGACACCGGACTGGGACGGGAGGGCTACTCCATCATCGGCCAGGGCAAGATCGACGAGATCCTCTCGGTCAAGAGCGCCGATCGCCGGGAGATCTTTGAGGAGGCCGCGGGCATCTCCCGCTTCCGCCACCGGAAGGAGGAGGCCGAGCGCCGCCTGGAGCGGACCGAGGAGAACCTGGTGCGCATCCGGGACAAGATCGATGAGCTGGAGCTCCAGGTGGGGCCCCTCCGCCAGCAGGCGGAAAAAGCCCGGCGCTTCCTGCTTCTGCGGGATGAGATGCGCGGGCTGGAGATCTCCCTCTGGCTGGAGCAGCTGGACCGGGTACGTACCGCCGCCATCAAGACCAACGCCGCCTGCGAGCAGGCCCTCCGGCAGAAGGAGGAGGAGCAGCGGGAGCAGGAGCGGCTCTATGCCGAGGCCGAGGCCCTGGCCGGGGAGATGCGCGCCCGGGAGGTGGAGGCCGAGGCGCGCCGGGCGGCCGCCATGCAGGGGCAGGGCGAGGCCAACGCCCTGGAGAGCGCCATTGCCGTCCTGCGCAGCGGCATCGCCCACAATCAGGAAAACGAGGGGCGCATCCGGCGGGAGCTGGAGCAGCAGACCGGGCGGGACGACGCCCTGTCGGCCCAGATCGCGGCCCGCCGGGCGCGGTTGACCGCCATTTTGCGCGACGGGGAAACCATTCGCGGGGAATTGACGTCAAAAGAGGGAGAAGCCGGGGCGGCGGCCGGACAGGCGGGCGCTCTGGCGGCGGAGCTGGAGGCCCTGCGGCAGCAGGAGCGTCTGGACAGCGCCTCGGCCGCCGAGGCCCGTGCCCTCCTCTCCGCCCTGGCGGCGGCGGCCCAGGAGCTGCTGGACCGGGAGTCCACCCTGCGCCGTGCCCTCTCCGAGGAGGAGGAGAGCCTGGGCGGTCTGGAACAGGAGGCCCAGGAGAACGGGGCCGCTCTGAAACGCGCCCGGGCCGACCGGGACGCCCTGGAAAACATTATCCAGGGCCATGTGCTGCGGGTGGAGGCCCGGGAAAAGAAAGCCGCCGCCGCCCGGGAGCGTGCGCGCGCGCTGGAGCTGGAGGATCACACCCTCCGCTCCCGCATCCACATGCTCACCGAATTGGAGCGGGCCTATGAGGGCTACTCCAGGGCGGTCAAGCTGGTGATGGGAGAGGCCGAGCGGGGCCGCCTGAAGGGCGTGCGGGGGCCGGTGGCCAGCCTCATCCGGGTGCCGGCTCCCTACGCCGTGGCTGTCGAGACCGCCCTGGGCGGCGCCATGCAGCACCTGGTGGTGGAGCGGGAGGAGCACGGAAAGGCGGCCATCCAGTGGCTGAAACGCCGGGAGGGCGGCCGGGCCACCTTCCTTCCCATGGACACCATCCGTCCCGTCCCCTTCCGGGAGCGCAGGGTGGAGCAGTCCCCCGGCTTTGTGGGCATGGGGGACGCCCTGGTGGAGTGCGAGGCGGCCTATGGAGAAATCTGTGCCAATCTGCTGGGGCGCACGGTGATCGCGGAGGATCTGGACGCCGCCGTCGCCATCGCCGGGGCGTACGGCCACCGCTTCAAGATCGTCACCCTGGATGGGCAGGTGCTTAACCCGGGCGGCTCCATGACGGGCGGCTCGGTGAGCCGTTCGGCGGGCATTCTGAGCCGCTCCAACGAGCTGCGGCAGCTCTCCACACAGGAAAAAGAGCTCTCCGCCGCGCTGGAAGAGGCCCGGGCGCGGCAGTCCGAGACCGAGCGGGAGGCCACCGCCGGGCGCTATGAACTGGAGAGCGCCCGGGGCGAGCTGCGCCGGCATGAGGACCGCATCCTCCAGCTGGAGGAGCGGGCGGAGCGCCAGGAAGAACGCCTGAGCGAGCTGCGTACCCGGCTGGACGAGCGAAAGGAAGAACTGGCCCAGCTGCTCCGGCGGCAGGAACAGACCGAGGCGGACACCGCCCAGGCCCGCTCCCGCATCGAGACCCTGGAGGGCGCGGCTGAGGCCCTGCGCTCCGAGGCGGCCGGAAAAGAGGCGGGACAGGCCGCCGTTCGGCAGCGGGCGGAGGAGATCCGCACGGCCATGGACGCCCTCCACCGGCGCCTGGCCGGACTGGAGGCCGAGCGGGAGACCACCGAGGGCAGCCTCCGGGAGCTGGAGGCCCTGCGGCAGGAGCTGGCTGGAGACCGGGAGCGGCAGGCCCAGCGCCTGCGGGAATATGCCGGAGAGAACGAGGCCATGGAGGCCGGGATCCGGGAGAAGGAGGCCGCCCTCCAGGCCATCCGGCAGGAGAAAGAGGCCGCCGAGGCCGACATCCTCCGGCTCAACCAGGAGAAGCTGGAGCTGGAGGCCAGGCGCAACCGGGCGGACAAGGACAGCCGGGAGAAAAACGCCCAGCTCCTCCAGCTGGAGCGCACGGCCGCGGGCCTGGAGCAGAAGAAACAGGCCCACGCTATGGAGGAAAAGGGCCTTTTGGACAAGCTCTGGGAGAGCTACGAGCTCACCCACCAGGCGGCCCTCCAGCAGCGGGTGCCCCTGGAGAGCACCGCCCAGGCCCAGCGCCGGGTGGCCGAGCTCAAGCGAGGCATCGCGGGGCTTGGTAACATCAATCTGGACGCCATCGAGGAGTTCGAGCGGGTAAACGAGCGGTACACCTATCTGACCGAGCAGCGGGACGACGTGGAAAAGGCCAAGGCGGATCTGGCCGGGATCATCGCGGGCATCACCGCCGAGATGAAGCGCCTCTTCGGGGAGCAGTTCGTCCTGCTCAACGAGGCCTTTCAGACCACCTTCCGGGAGCTCTTCGGCGGCGGTCAGGCGGCTTTGGAGCTGGAGGATGCGTCGGACATCCTCAACTGCGGCATCGAGATCCGGGTCCAGCCGCCGGGCAAGGCGCTGAAGGTACTCTCCCTCCTCTCGGGCGGGGAGAAGGCCTTTGTGGCCATCGCCCTCTATTTTGCCATTTTGAAGGTCCGGCCCACCCCCTTCTGCGTCATGGACGAGATCGAGGCGGCGCTGGACGACGCCAATGTGACCCGCTTTGCCCGCTACCTGCGCAGCGTGTCCCACAAGACCCAGTTTATCGTCATCACCCACCGCCGGGGCACCATGGAGGAGGCCGATGTGCTCTATGGCGTGACCATGCAGGAGCGGGGCGTGAGCCGGATGCTGACCATCAACCTCAACGATGTGGAACGGGAGCTGGACCTGGAATAAATTCCGCAGGGCCTGCCGCGGAGTTCAACCGATGGAAAGAGAGAGGAAATGAGAGATGGATTATAAGAGAGCTTGGAAATACTCCAACCGGCTGACCGTGCTGGCTGTCTTCACCGTCATGCTGGGCGGCTACTTTGCCACCCGCTCCCAGGCCCTGTTCTGGGGACTGGTGGGACTGGCGGCAGTGCTGGCGGCGGCCGGCTTTGTGGTGCACTTCAAGTGGTGCCGCTGCCCCCATTGCGGGGACCGGCTGCGGGTGACCGACTGGCTGATGCGCATGCCCAAGATGTGCCCCAAATGCCACAAGGAACTGAATTGACGAAAGGAACAGAAGGATATGGGCTTTTTTGATAAGATCAAGGCGGGCCTGACCCGCACGAAGGAGAATATCTCCAACATCGGCCACTCCTTCGACCAGCTCTTTGCGGGCGAGCTGGACGATGACTTCTATGATGAGCTGGAGGAGACCCTCATCCTCTCCGACATGGGCGTAGAGACCGCCATGAAGGCGGTGGAGGAGCTGCGCCGCCGGGCCAGAGCGGAGAAGATCAAGAACGCCGGGGAGGGCCGGGAGTGCCTGCGCGCCATTCTCACGGAGTTTTTGGAGGTGGGGGACATCTCCCTCAAGCTGGAGACCAAGCCGTCGGTAGCCCTCTTCATCGGGGTAAACGGCGTGGGCAAGACCACCACCATCGGCAAGCTCTCGGCCCATCTGAAGGGGGAGGGGCGGCGGGTGCTCATGGCCGCCGCCGACACCTTCCGGGCGGCCGCTGCCGACCAGCTGGAGATCTGGTCCCAGCGCTGCGGGGTGGACATCGTCCGCCAGCATGAGGGGGCCGACCCGGCGGCGGTGGTCTTTGACGCCCTCTCGGCGGCCAAGGCCAGAGGGACCGACGTGGTGCTGGTGGATACCGCCGGCCGGCTCCACAACAAGCAGAATCTGATGAACGAGCTCAATAAGATCAGCCGTATCCTGGACCGGGAGCTGCCGGACGCCGACCGGGAGACCCTGCTGGTGCTGGACGCCACCACCGGGCAGAATGGGCTCATCCAGGCCAAGCAGTTCAAGGAGGCCGCCGGCATCACCGGTATCGTCCTCACCAAGCTGGACGGCTCGGCCAAGGGCGGCATCGTCATCGCTATCGCCCAGGAGCTGGGCGTGCCCGTCAAGTTCATCGGCGTGGGCGAGGGCATTGACGACCTGATGCCCTTTGAGCCCGCCGAGTTTGTCAAGGCATTCGTATAAAAGGACCATTCGGAACAAAAGGCCGCCCCGGCGGCCCACAGTCAGGAGGTTTTATACCATGGAAAGAATCGACGGCCGCCGCCCGGACCAGCTCCGGCCGGTGGAGATCATTCCCGGCATCAACCGGTTTGCGGAGGGCTCCTGCCTGATCCGCTGCGGCAATACCCATGTGCTGTGCACCGCCAGCGTGGAGGAGCGCACCCCGCCCCACGTCCCCGAGGGAGAGGGCTGGGTGACCGCGGAGTACTCCATGCTCCCCCGGGCCAACCGGGAGCGCTCCAAGCGGGACATCGCCAAGCTCAAGCTCTCTCCCCGCTCGGCGGAGATCCAGCGGCTCATCGGCCGGGCGCTCCGGGCCGTGGTGGACCGCAAGGCCCTGGGCGAGCGCTCCATCACCGTGGACTGCGATGTGCTCCAGGGAGACGGCGGCACCCGTACCGCCTCGGTCACCGGCGGATTTGTGGCCCTGGCCCTGGCCTGCCGGAAGCTGATGGAGGAGGGCGTGCTGGAGCAGATGCCCCTGCGGGGCTATGTGGCGGCGGTCTCGGCCGGGATCGTGGGGGACATCCCCCTGCTGGACCTGTGCTATGAGGAGGACTCCTCCGCCCAGGTGGACCTGAACTGCGTCATGGACGGCAGCGGCCGCCTCATCGAGATTCAGGGCACCGGCGAGGGCCGCCCCTTCACCATCGAGGAGCAGCGCGCCCTGGTGGACCTGTGCGGCAAGGGCATTCAGGAGCTCCAGAAGCTCCAGGCCGACATCGTGGGGGTGCTGTGAGATGAAAATGGTATTAGCCAGCAAGAACCCCAAAAAGCTCCTGGAATTGCAGGCCATCCTCTCCGCCCAGGGGATTGAGGTGGTGCTGGAGTCCCAGGTGGGCATCGACGTGGACGTGGAGGAGACCGGCACTACCTTTGAGGAGAACGCCTTCCTCAAAGCCCATGCGGTGATGGAGGCCAGCGGTCTCCCCGCCGTGGCCGACGACTCGGGCCTGTGCGTGGACGCCCTGAACGGCGCTCCCGGGGTCTACTCCGCCCGGTACGGCGGGCCGGGGCTGGACGACGTGGGCCGCTACCGGCTCCTGCTGGAGAACATGCGGGGCCAGCTGGACCGGCGGTGCCGGTTCGTCTCGGCCATCTGCTGCTGCTTCCCCAACGGGGACCGGGTGGAGGCCCGGGGCGAGTGCCCGGGCACCCTGGCCTATGCCCCCAAGGGGAGCGACGGCTTCGGCTATGACCCCATTTTCTTCCTGCCCGAGCGGAAAAAGACCTTTGCCGAGCTGACGGCGGAGGAGAAGAACGCCATCTCCCACCGGGGCAGGGCGCTGGAGGCCTTTGGCGAGAAGCTCAAGGCCTACCTGGAAGGCTGAACAACAAATCAAATACAAAGGAGATAGAACATTGGATCTGACAAGCAAGCAGCGGGCCCAGCTTCGGGGCCTGGCCAACAGCATCGACACCATCGTACAGGTGGGCAAGGACGGCATCGGGGAGAACCTGCTCAAGCAGGTCAACGACGCCCTGGAGGCCCGGGAGCTCATAAAGGGCCGGGTGCTGGAGAACTCCATGCTCTCCCCCAGGGAGGCCGCTGAGGAGCTGGCCGTCAAGGCCCGGGCCGAGGTGGTACAGGTCATCGGTACCAAATTTGTCCTCTACCGGAAGAGCCACCGCAAGGATCTGAAAAACCCCATCGTGCTGGTGAAGGACACCAAAAAGCGGGGATAAACAATTAGGCCGGAATCCCGGCGCGGAAAGGGTGCGGTATGATGAAAATCGGTATTTACGGAGGAACCTTCAATCCGCCACATCTGGGCCATATGGCAGCGGCCCGCTTCGCCATGGACGCCCTGGGCCTGGACAAGCTGCTCTTTGTCCCGGCGGCCCTCCCGCCCCATAAGACGCTGCCGGAGGGGACGCCCCCTGCGGCGGAACGCCTTGCCATGACCGAATTGATGGCGGACAATCTCCTGCGCCCCGGACAGGTGGAGGTGGACGATCTGGAGCTCCACCGGACGGGGAAGAGCTATTCCTCCGACACCATCCGGGCGCTCCACGAGCGCTATCCGGAGGATGAGCTGTGGTTCCTCATGGGGACCGATATGTTCCTCACCCTCCAGAACTGGCACGAGCCGGAGGTCATCCTGCGCTACGCGGGGGTGGCGGCCTTTGCCCGCACCCAGTCCGACTGCGGGGAGATGCTGGAGATCCAGAGCAAGTATCTCCACGACACCTACGGCGCGCGGGTGTGCACCGTGCAGTTGCCCGAGATCGTGGAGGTCTCCTCCACCGAGCTGCGGGGCATGCTGGCCCGGGGAGAGGGGGGGACCTATCTGTGTCCCGCCGTGTACGGCTATATCCTGATGCATGGGCTGTACGGCACCCACGCGGATCTGACCAAGCTCACGGACGGGCAGCTGCGGGCCTGTTCCTACTCCATGGTGCGCGCCAAACGGATCCGGCACATCCGCGGAACGGAGGAGGAGGCGGTGCGCCTGGCCCTCCACTGGGGGGCGGATGCGCAGCTGGCCCGTAAAGCGGGCATCCTCCATGACTGCACGAAATATTTGGAGTTGGACGAGCAGTTGCATTTATGCGCGAAATATGGTATCGTTTTGGACGAATTGGAGCGGCGCGCGGTCAAGCTGCTCCATGCCAAGACCGGCGCGGCCATCGCCCGGGAGGTCTTCGGCATGCCGCAGGAGGTGTATGACGCCATCTACTGGCATACCACCGGTAAGGGGAATATGACTCTGCTGGAGAAGATCCTCTATGTGGCCGACTATATGGAGCCGAACCGGGATTTTGAGGGAGTGGAGCGGCTGCGGGAGCTGGCTTACAGCGACCTGGACGCCGCAGTGCTCCTGGGGTGTGAAATGAGCATCCAGGATATGGGGGAGCGGGGACAGCCCGTCCACTTCCGTACCCGGGAGGCCTACGATTGGTTGCGGAACAGAAAGCGAGACTAGACGGAATGGAAACAGATAAGAGAGAACACCGGCGGGGCGGCGCGCGGCTGCAGCATACTGCCTCCAGTCCCAATAGGAAAGAGCCGGGCAAGCCCCGGAAAAACCGGTCCAAAGGGCCGAAAAAGCCATGGAAGCAGCTCAGAACGCAGGAGAAGGTCCTCCGGGTCCTTCTGATCGTGGCCGCGGTGCTGGCCGCGGTGCTGCTGGCGGCCTTCCTCTTTCTGCACTTCTTTATTCAAAAGCCCACGCTCCCCACAGAACCCAAGGTATCTATGCCGCAGGAGAGCGGGGAGCTGCTGGCCACCGACCGGCCCGGACGTACCTCCGCCGACCGGAAGGAGGATTTCTTTACCTTCCTGGTGATCGGCCGGGATACCGGCGGCGGCGGCAACACCGATACCCTCATGCTGGCGGCTTACGATGTGCCCAATCAGAAGCTCAATGTCATGAGCATCCCCCGGGATACCATGGTGAATGTGCCCTGGGATATCAAGAGGATCAATTCGGTCTATAATTTTTACGGCGGCGGGGATGAGGGCATCGAGTCCCTGTACAAAGAGATCAGCCAGCTGGTGGGCTTTGTTCCCGACTATGAGGTCATCGTGGAGTGGGAGGCCGTGGGCGAGCTGGTGGACGCACTGGGCGGCGTTTATTTCGACGTGCCCATCGACATGAACTACGATGATCCCACCCAGGATCTGCACATCCATATCAACAAGGGCTACCAGAAGCTCAACGGTGAGCAGGCCATGGGCGTGGTGCGTTACCGGCATGACAATATGGTCAACGGCAGGATGAAGGGCTACCCCAATGGAGACCTGGGCCGGATCGAGACCCAGCAGGCCTTCCTCACCGCCGTGGTGGAGCAGTGCCTTCAGATCCAGAACGTGACCCGGATCAATGAGCTGGCCAAGGTCTTTACCAAGAATGTGACCACCGACCTCACGGTCAACAACCTGGCTTGGTTTGCCCAGCAGGCCATTTTCGGCGGCTTGCAGATGGAGAATGTGAACTTCTGCACCATGCCTAATGGGGGTCATATGGTGTGGAGCCGCAGCTACCACAACTACCAGTCCTACGTGACCCCCATTGAGGATGAGCTGGTGGATCTGGTCAACGAGTGCTTCAATCCCTATAAAGAAGATCTGGACTCCAGCGAGCTGGACATCATGAGCGTGGATGAGAACGGACGGCTTCACTCCACCACCGGACGGGTGGAGGACACCAAGGCCAACAGCTCCGGCAGCGGAAGCTCCTCCGGCAGTCAGAGCGGGGGCAGTACGTCGAAGCCTTCCAGCACGCCCGCGCCCTCTGCAACGCCAAAGCCCGAGGTAACGGCTACCCCGGAACCCACGCCCAGCGAGACGCCCGCCGAGAGCACGCAGCCCTCCCAGCCGGTGGAGAGCGCGTCCCCGGCGCCCAGCGCCCCGGCTGAGACGCCCACCCCCACCCCGGCGCCGACGGCCGCCCCCACAGCCGCCCCCACCGCTCCGCCCACGGACGGCGGCGGGGAGGTCGTGCTCCCGCCCGAGGCGGTCAGTTAATCCACAAAAGAGAAAAAAGGAGAATCGTCTATGACGCCAAAAGAACTGGCATTGTCCGCGGTCAAGGCCCTGGACAGCAAAAAGGGCCGGGATATCAAGGTCCTGGAGACCGGACACCTGACCACTCTGGCCGACTATTTTGTCCTCTGCACCGCTACTTCCACCACACAGGTCAAGGCCCTGGCCGACACCTGTGAGAAGATGCTCAAGGATCAGGGGGAGATGCCCCACCATGTGGAAGGCCACCGGGACGGCGGCTGGATCCTGCTGGACTTCTCCTCCGTGGTGATCCATGTGTTTATGGAGGAGTCCCGGAAATTTTACGATTTGGAGCGGCTCTGGTCCGATGCCACCGAGGTGGATATCACTGACATCGTGCTGCCCAACAGCTGAGAAAAAGCCCTGTCTCACACTGGAGACAGGGCTTTTTCTGTATCCGGAAGAACTCAGACCTCCCCATCCGGGGTATCCTCCTCATGGGGGGCGTCATAGACCTGGACCTCCTCCGGGGAGAGGATGCCCTGCCGGACGTAGTAGTCTCCGATGGCGGCCTTGATGGCCTGCTCGGCCAGGACGGAACAGTGCATTTTGTGCAAAGGAAGCCCGCCCAGAGCCTGGGCCACCTGGTCGTTGGTCAGGGTGAAGGCCTGCTCCACTGTGCGGCCCTTGATGAGTTCCGTGGCCATGGAGCTGGTGGCCACGGCGGCGCCGCAGCCAAAGACCTTGAACTTGGCGTCGGTAATGACATCATCCTCTACCCGCAGGGTGATCTGCATGATGTCGCCGCACTTTGGGTTTCCGGCCACGCCGACGGCGTCGGCCTGCTCAATGGCGCCCAAATTGCGGGGATGATAAAAATGGTCCATGACCTGATCGGTATACATAGCAGGGTCCTTTCCGGGCACACGCAGGCGCACCAAATGGTTTACAAAGTCCTAATATGAATTATAAGAAGCGGGGTGGGAAAAGTCAAGACAGGGTCTTTTCATTGACGAACAGACCAGGGAATGGTATAGTGGACAAAAAGCGGCATATTCTGCAAAGAGAAGAGCTGCATGGAACCCCCGCGCCTGCTGTCTGGAGGCGCGGGAAAGGAGAAACTATGGATAAAAAATTACTTCGGAGTATTCTTCTCATCATCACCTATACCGTTTTGCTGGTGCTGGTAGTCATCAAATTTGATGAGCTGATAAGGCTGTTTTCCTACCTGCTGGGGCTGCTCAAGCCGGTCTACATCGGATTTGCGCTGGCCTTTGTCCTCAACCGCCCCTGTCAGGCCCTCTACCGGCTCTATCACCGGGGGCTGGGCCGTACCAGAGCCGACAGACTCAGCCGCCCCCTGGCGGTGGCCTCCTCCTACGTGCTGCTGATCGCGGTGGTGACCGTCATCACGTCCTTTATCACGCCCAAGGTGGTGGAGAGTATCCAGATCTTTGCCACAAATCTGAGCGGCTACCTCTACAACCTGCAAAAGATGAGTGGAGAGCTCTTCCAATATCTGCATCTGGAGAATATGGCACAGAGCTTACCCAACATTCCAGAGCTCACCACATACCTGCGCGAGATCCTGGATAAGCTGGCCCAGGGTTTGAGCAGCACCCTGCTTGGGGTGGTCTCTCTGACCAGCAGCCTGATCTCCATGGCGGTGACCGGCGTGCTCTCCATCATTTTTTCCATCTATATGCTGGGCGGCCGGGAGAAGTTGCTGCCCCAGTGCCGGCGGCTGCTCCAGGCCTACACCCGGCCCCGCACGTCGGCAGTGGTGCTGGATGTGGTCCATCTGACAGCGGATACCTTCACGAATTTTGTCACCGGTCAGCTCATTGAGGCCTGCATCCTGGGCGGCCTGTGCGCCGGGGGAATGCTCTTCATCCAGGCCGATTATGCCCCGCTGGTAGGCGTCACCATCGGCGTCTCCGCCCTTATTCCGGTGGCGGGCGCCTATATCGGGGCCATCCTGGCCGCCTTTCTGCTGGTGATGGTCTCTCCCCTCAAGGCCCTTATTTTCCTGATCTTTCTGGCCGTCCTCCAGCAGATCGAGGGCAACGTCATCTACCCCCGGGTGGTGGGCACCTCCATCGGCCTGCCCGGCATCTGGGTGCTGACGGCAGTCACGGTGGGCGGAGGCCTCTTCGGCCTGCCGGGCGTGCTCCTCAGCGTTCCCGTGGCCTCTGTGCTCTACACGCTGCTGAAAAAGGATGTGCGCAAGCGCCTCTCCGAACGACATGATCTGTGATATACGCATTTCCCGGTCCGGTCGGACCGGGAAATTTTTTTGGAAGGCGCGGTAACCTTTTCACACGATAGACCGTGTTAGATGAGGCAGACGGCCTCCCTGTTGGAAACCGCACACATCGACCGACGGACCATTCCGCTTGCCCGGGACACTGGCTCACGGAGCTTCCGGCGTGATTTCTGCCCAGACGCTTGCAATCCCGGTACTTTTTCGGTATAATGAAGCAGATTCCGTAAAAAGCCGGTCCCAAGGCGTGAGCCGGGGCCGGAACCGATATTTTCTAGGAAAGCGTGATAGCGTTGAAGTACGATTTCGCATCCATTGAGCCCAAGTGGCAGAAGAAGTGGCAGGAGGCCGGCGTTTACAAGACGCCCGACCACAGCGACAAGCCCAAGTTCTATGCCCTGGTGGAGTTCCCCTATCCCTCCGGACAGGGCCTGCACGTGGGCCATGCCCGCCCCTACACCGCCATGGACGTGGTGGCCCGCAAGCGGCGCATGGACGGCTATAACGTCCTCTTCCCTATGGGATACGACGCCTTCGGCCTGCCCACGGAGAACTATGCCATCAAGAACCACATCCACCCGGCCAAGGTGACCCACGACAACATCGAGAATTTCCGCAGGCAGCTCCAGATGCTGGGCTACTCCTTCGACTGGGACCGGGAGGTCAACACCACCGACCCCAGCTACTACAAGTGGACCCAGTGGATCTTCCTCCAGCTGTGGAAGAAGGGCCTGGCCTACAAGACCACCATGCCCGTGAACTGGTGTACCTCCTGCAAGTGCGTCCTGGCCAACGAGGAAGTGGTGGAGGGCGTGTGTGAGCGCTGCGGCTCTCCCGTCATCCGCAAGGAGAAGAGCCAGTGGATGCTCAAGATCACCGAGTACGCCCAGCGCCTCATTGACGACCTGGACGGGCTGGATTTCATCGAGCGGGTCAAGACCCAGCAGAAGAACTGGATTGGCCGTTCCACCGGCGCGGAGGTCGCCTTCAAGGCCACCACCGGGGAGGAGATCGTGGTCTTTACCACCCGTCCCGACACCCTCTTCGGCGCCACGTACATGGTCCTCTCCCCCGAGCACGCCCTGGTGAGGAAGTGGCTGGAGAGCGGCACCCTCACCAACGCCGCTGAGGTGAAGGACTACCAGGCGGCGGCGGCTTCCAAGTCTGATCTGGAGCGCACCGAGCTCAACAAGGAAAAGACCGGCGTATGCCTGGCTGGTGTGAAGGGCGTCAACCCGGTCAGCGGGAAGGAGATCCCCATTTTCATCTCGGACTACGTCCTCTCCACCTACGGCACCGGCGCTATTATGGCCGTGCCCGCCCATGACGACCGCGACTGGGAGTTTGCCAAGAAGTTCGGCTGTGAGATCATTGAGGTGGTCTCGGGCGGCGAGGACGTGCAGGAGGCCGCCTTTACCGCCAAGGACGAGACCGGCATCCTGGTCAACTCCGCGTTCCTCAACGGCCTGACCGTGAAGGACGCCATCCCGGTCATCACCAAGTGGCTGGAGGAGAAGGGCATCGGCCGCGCCAAGGTCAACTTCAAGCTGCGCGACTGGGTCTTCTCCCGCCAGCGCTACTGGGGCGAGCCCATCCCCATGGTCTACTGTGAGAAGTGCGGCTGGCAGCCTGTTCCTGAGGACCAGCTCCCCCTGCTCCTGCCCGATGTGGAGAGCTATGAGCCCACCGATGACGGCGAGAGTCCCCTCTCCAAGATGACCGACTGGGTCAGCACCACCTGTCCCTGCTGCGGCGGTCCCGCCCGGCGGGAGACCGACACCATGCCCCAGTGGGCCGGCTCCTCCTGGTATTTCCTGCGCTATATGGACCCCCACAATGACAAGGCTCTGGCCTCTCCCGAGGCCCTGAAATACTGGTCCCCCGTGGACTGGTACAACGGCGGCATGGAGCACACCACCCTGCATCTGCTCTACTCCCGCTTCTGGCACAAGTTCCTCTACGACATCGGCGTGGCGCCCACCAAGGAGCCCTATCAGAAGCGCACCAGCCACGGCATGATCCTGGGCGAGGGTGGAGAGAAGATGTCCAAGTCCCGGGGCAATGTCATCAACCCCAACGATGTGGTGGCCCAGTACGGCGCCGACACCATGCGCCTGTATATCATGTTCATCGGCGACTTTGAGAAGGCCGCCGCCTGGAGCGACAATGCCGTCAAGGGCTGCAAGCGCTTCCTGGACCGGGTGTGGAACCTCTCCGAGCAGTGCGCCGGCTCCATGGAGTACTCCGGCGCAAACGAGAGCGCCATCCACAAGGCGATCAAGAAGGTCTCCGCCGACATCGAGGCCATGAAGTTCAACACAGCCATTGCCGCCCTCATGGCGCTGGTCAACGACTTCTACCAGAACGGCTGCTCCAAGGGCGACCTGAGCGCCCTGCTGCTCATGCTTTCTCCCTTTGCCCCCCACATGGTGGAGGAGATGTGGGAGAACCTGGGCCTGGCCAAGGAGCGCGGCATGGCCTGCACCCAGAGCTGGCCCACCTACGATGAGAGCAAGACCGTGGCCAGCGAGGTCACCATGGCCGTGCAGGTCTCCGGCAAGCTCCGCAGCACCGTCACCGTCCCCCTGGACAGCGGGGAGGAGGCCGTGGTGGCCGCCGCCCTGGCCGATCCCAAGGTGCAGAAGTTTGTGGAGGGCAGGCAGATCGTCAAAACCATCCTGGTGCCCAACAAGCTGGTCAATCTGATCGCGAAATAAAACGGCGCAGGAGGCTGGGCGCTATTTTTCCACCGCACCCCGGCGGGATGTGGACAGAGGAAAATTTATAGCTTGACAAAAACAGAAAATTTGCATATAATATATCATTGTTAAAGCCATAACTATCAGTATGTGGCCCTTTGGCGGCGTGACCGCCGCTTCGGAGGGAGGGGAAATCAATGTCGGAAGTCCGTGTGAAGGACGGTGAGTCCTTGGAGAACGCGCTCAAGCGCTTCAAGCGCAGCTGCGCCAAGTCGGGCGTCCTGGCCGAAGTGCGCAAGCGTGAGCACTACGAGAGCCCGAGCGTCAAGCGCCGCAAGAAGTCTGAGGCTGCCCGCAAGAACCGCAAGAAGTTTTATTAAAAGCAAGCTGGGCCCCGCACCACTTTGGTGCGGGGCTTTTCTTGTCCACGGCCGGTGGGGAACCGTGCCGGATTCTTGCAATGTGGCGGGAAAAATGGTAGACTAGACCCATTCCGATGGAACGTTAATTTCAGTTCAGCGGCGTCCCAGCCAGATCCGGGCGGGGGATGCTTTTCCATGAGACAGCGGATCACAAGACAGGGCGGGCCTGGGTGCTCTCCCCGAGAAGGAGGGCGGTTCACGCCATGATCTATCGATGCAGTCATCCAGGATGCTCCGTGGTCCTGGAGCAGGAGGAGAACAGCGCGGTATGTCCGGAGTGCGGGCATCCCATGGGGGCGGTGCCTGAGGCCGCGCTTACCGGAAAGGACTGGGCCATGCTGGGCAGCTGGTGGATTGAGGGCCCCCGGCGGGATGAGACGCAGGCCTATGCCTGCTTCCGGCGCTCAGCCCAGGTGGGAGACCCCTGCGGCATCAGCAATCTGGGCTGGTGCCTGGAAAACGGCATCGGGGTGGAGGCCGACCCCAGACAGGCCGTGTGGCTCTATGAACAGGCCGCGCTGCTGGACTATGTTCCGGCCATGTGCAATTTTGGCTTCTGCCTGCAAAACGGCATCGGGACCGGGCGTGACCCGGAGCGGGCGGTGGAATGGTACCATCAGGCCGCGGAGAGGACCTTTCCACGGGCCCAGATCCTGCTCTCCCGCTGCTACCGCGAGGGCGCCGGCGTGGAGCGGGATGAGGCGGCCTCTCTGGCCTGGCTGAAGGCGGCGGCCTTTCAGGGGGACCCGGGCGGCCAGGCCGAGCTGGGCCGCCGGTATGAGTTTGGCGACGGGGTGGAGCAGTCCGCCGTGACGGCGGTGCGCTGGTACCGCGCCGCCGCCGAGCAGGGCTATGCAGCTGGTATGTGCTGTCTGGGGGTCTGCTATGAGTACGGCGTGGGCGTACCGTCTGATGAAGCCGAGGCCGCAGTGTGGTACCGGAGGGCAGCCGAGGCCGGAGATGTACGGGCCATGGGCAACTATGCCTGGTGCTGTGAGACCGGCTCCGGCGTCCAGCCGGATCTGGAGGAGGCGGTGCGCTGGTACCGTGCCGCCGCTGAGCGGGGCGATCCCCGGGGCATGTGCTGCCTGGGCTGGTGTTATGAGTATGGCACTGGCATCCCGAAAGATATGGGCGAGGCGGTACGCTGGTACCGCGCCGCCGCCGAGCAGGGCTATGCCCGGGCCCAGTGCAATCTGGGCATATGCCTGGAGCGGGGCGAGGACGTGGAGGCTGATGTGCCCGGGGCGGTGGCTCTCTACCGGGCGGCGGCCGAGCAGGATTATGCCCCCGGACAGTGCTGCCTGGGCTTTTGCTACTACATGGGGATCGGTGTGGAGCAGGACCCGGAGGAGGCGGTGCGCTGGTACCGTGCCGCCGCCGAACAGGGCTATCCCCGGGCCATGCGGGAGTTGGGGGTGTGCTGTGAAACCGGTTCCGGCGTTACCAAGGACCCCGCCGCCGCCGTGCAGTGGTACCGCCGGGCCGCCGAGCTGGAGGATGTGCCCGCCATGTGCAATCTGGGCTGGTGCTATGAGTTCGGCTCCGGCGTGCCCCAGGATGACGCCCAGGCCGTGGCGTGGTATGAGAAGGCGGCTGAACGGAACTATCCCCGGGCCATGACCAATCTGGGCGTGTGCTATGAGCGGGGCCGGGGGGTCACCCAGGCCGACAGCCAGGAGGCCATGCGCCTCTACCGTGCCGCCGCCGCTCTGGGCTATGCCCGGGCCCAGTGCTATGTGGGGATCAACTACTACTACGGGGACGACGGCGTGGAGCAGGACGCCGCCCAGGCGGCAGACTGGTTCCGCCGCGCTGTGGACAACGGCTATGAGGAGGGCGCCTACTGGCTGGGGCTGTGCGCCTGGAACGGCCGGGGCATGGCCGAGGACCGCGCCGCCGCTGTGGACTGGTTCCGCTGCGCCGCCGGGGCCGGCGTGGTCCGGGCGGGCTTCTACCTGGGACTGGCCGCCGAGCGTGGCTGGGGCGCGGCACAGAACGGGGAAGAGGCGGCGCGCTGGTACCGCTGGGCCGCGGAACAGGGGGACACCGCCTCACAGTACAACCTGGGCTGGCTCTATACCAAGGGCAAAGGGGTCCCGGTGGAGAAGGAGCAGGCGGTGGCCTGGTTCCGCCGTGCCGCCGAGCGGGGAGATCCCGACGCCATGTGCGTGCTCGGCCTGCGCTATGAGCGCGGCGAGGGTGTGGAACAGGACTGGAGCGCCGCCGTGGCGTGGTACCGCCGTGCCGCCGACCGGGGCAGCTTGGCCGCCATGTGTAATCTGGCCTGGTGCTGTGAGCGTGGGCTGGGGATGGAGATTGATTATCCCCAGGCGGCGCAGTGGTACCGCCGTGCCGCCGACGAGGGCAGCCTGCGCGGGATGAACAACCTGGGAGAGCTTTACCGGAAGGGGCAGGGCGTGGAGCGGGACTATGCCGCCGCTCTGACCTTCTACCGCCGTGCCGCTGAGCAGGAGGACGATACCGCCCTCTACAATCTGGGAGAGTGCTACGAGCTGGGCCAGGGCGTGGAGCCCGATCTGGCCAAGGCCCTCTCCTACTACCGCCATGCCGCCAAGCTGGGGGAGAGCAGTGCCCTGTGTGCCCTGGGCCGCTTCTATGAGAACGGCGTCCAGGTGACGGCCGACCTGGCGAAAGCCCTCTCCTACTACCGGCAGGCGGCCGACCGGGAGGACGCCGAGGGGATGTACCGCCTGGCCCTGTGCTATCTGGAGGGAAAGGCGGTGGAGGCCGACCCGGCCGCCGCACGGGAGCTGTGCAGCCGGGCTCTTGAGAGCCAGGACCTGGAGAATGAGGGAGACGCCTGCCTCCGGGAGGCGCTGGAGGGCCTTATGGAGCGGCTGAAGGGCTGAGGGCTATTCCAGCAGCCCGGGCAGCAGGTCATCCACCTGTGCGTATGGGACAAAGGCGTGGGTGATGCCCAGCCGGGCGCCCAGCTGACATTTTTTTCGGATGGAGCCCGCATCGTCAAAGAGGACGAAGTGGGCTCCATCTGTTTTGGTCATGTAGGTGAAGTAGTGAGCGCACAGCTCATGGGAGAAAAAGACCGAGCCGCCCCGCTGCTCCAGCTGTTCGGCCAGAGCCTGGCGGGAGAGGGGGGCCCCCTGCCCCGTGGGAGAGGGGAGGAGAAAGTCCTGGGCCAGCCGCTCGATCCGCAGGGCCAGCCGGGACGCGCCGTACTGCGCAGCCGTCTCGGCCAGCCGCTGCTCCAGGGAGCCGCCCGACAGGGCCGTTGGGATGAGCACGCAGGCGTGGTCCGAGGCGGACCCATACTCCTCGGGCACATAAAGGGGCCAGCCCCGGCGCCGGAGGGCTTCCCCCAGCTCGGCCACCGCCCGCTGGAGCACGGGGATGGGCCGGTCGGGAAAGGCGCAGTATACTCCCTGAAAGCCCCGGGCCGAGCATTCCCGCAGGACCTCCTGGCAGAAGACGGAGGGCTCCCCCCGGCCGTCGAAGCCCTCGCAGTCCATGGCCAGGATCCCGCCCCGGGCGGCCACGGGCAGATTGGCCCGGAACAAATGGGGCCCGCCTCCCACCCGGTAGGCCAGATGGGCCGAGGGCAGGTTCTGCTCCCGGGCGGACCGCTCCAGGGCGGGCGGCGTGAGAAAAATGAGTTTGCAATCGGTAACCATGCTGAGGTACCCCCTTGTATCCATGGTGGAGCAATGTTATAATGCAGATTACGGCATAAGCCGGTATAATGGACTCTATGCAGGGCAAGTTGGAAACAGTCCTGCGGAAAGGCGGTGGACCGTGGCGCTTTCCCTGCTGGCGGACCGGGTATTTCCCTCCGTACAAGCCATATCGCCCCGGTGGCTGGCCCAGGAGGGCGTCACCCTCCTGCTGGCCGATCTGGACAATACCCTTTCAGCCTATGGCGTACCCGAGCCGGACGAGCCGGTGCGGGCCTGGGAAAGGGCCCTGCGGGAGGCGGGCGTGACCCTCTTCATCCTCTCGAATAACCGCAAACCCGAGCGGGCCAGGCGCTATGCCCAGTCCCTGGGCGTGCCCTACATCGGACACGCGGGCAAGCCAAAGCCGGGCTCCTTCCGCCGGGCTATGGAGCAGATGGGCGCGGGCCCCGGGCAGACCGCCATCGTGGGCGATCAGATCTTTACCGATATTCTGGGCGGGAAGCGGGCCGGAGTGCGCACCCTTCTGGTGGAGCCTATCCGGCTGGCGGGCAACCCGGGCCGCTATCTGCGCTACGCGGCGGAGTGGCCCTTCCGCGCCCTGGCCAAGCAAAGGAGCATGTAGCATGAGCGTATTATTTGGGCCGGCGGGCAATTCCGACTCCTTCTCCCGGGCGCACAAATCCTCTCTGGCCGCCCCCGGCTGGCTCCGGGCCTTTGGACTGGACGCCTATGAGTACCAGTGCGGCAAGGGCGTCAACGTGGGGGAGGAGACCGCCCGCAAGCTGGGGGAGAATGCCCGGAAGGAGGGCATTTTTCTCTCCCTCCACGCCCCCTACTTTATTAACCTGGCCAACCCTGACCCGGAGAGCCTGCAAAAGACCATCGGCTATATCACCGCCGCCTGCCGGGCCGCCGACTGGATGGGGGCCGGGCGGGTGGTCATCCACTCGGGCGCCCTGATGAAGCGGACGCGGCGGGAGGCGCTGGACATCGCGCTGCGCTCCCTGGAGGAAGTGGTGAAGGCCTGCGACGCCGCCGGATACGGGCACATCACTCTCTGCCCCGAGACCATGGGCAAGATCAACCAGCTGGGCGATCTGGATGAAGTGCTGGAGCTGTGCCAGGTGGATGAACGCCTGCTCCCCACGGTGGACTTCGGCCATCTCTATGCCCGGAGCCTGGGCGAGGAGCAGGGGGAGGCGGCCACTGAGCGGATGCTGGACAAGCTGGAGCGCGCCCTGGGCGAGAACCGGGCCAGCCGCTTCCACAGCCATTTCTCCCGCATCCAGTTCACCCCCAACGGGGGCGAGAAAATGCACCTCACCTTTGATCAGGACGAGTTTGGGCCCGACCATCTCCCGCTGATGCGGTCCCTGGCCCGCCGGGGGTGGAGCCCCACCATCATCTGCGAGTCGGCGGGGACCCAGGCGGAGGACGCCCTGACCATGAAGCGGGCTTATGAGCATTTTCTGGGGACGGACTGAGGGCCGCCCCTACGGATAGAAAGGAAGTCAGAACCATGAATCATCTGGAGAAGATCGCATCCAAACTGGATGCCTACGGTCTGGACGCCATGCTGGTGACCAGCGAGCCCGGCGAGTTCTACGCCATCGGCTTTCATGGCGAGGGCGCCGTGGTGGTGGGCAAGCAGGAGACGCGGTATTTCACCGACTCCCGCTACATTGAGGCCGCCGAGCATCAGGTGACCGGTGCCAAGATCACCATGACCACCCGCACTGTGAGCCAAAAAGCCATGGTGGTCCAGGCGGTGGAGGAGATGGGCATCCGCAAGCTGGGCATCGAAGAGGGCTACATGACGGTGCAGGACTATCAGAGCTATGAAAAGGCGCTCTCCTGCCAGCTGGTGCCCGCCCAGCAGCTGCTCACCGATCTGCGCGCCGTGAAGGACGGGGAGGAGCGGGAGGCCCTCATCCACGCCCAGCGCATCTCGGAGAAGGCCTTTGAGGAGATCCTCAAGTTCATCCGCCCCGGCATGACCGAGAAGGAGATTGCCGCCCGGCTGGTGTACGACATGCTCCGCTTTGGCGCGGAGAAGACGTCCTTTGACCCCATTGTGGTCTCCGGCCCCAACGGGAGCCTCCCCCACGGCGTCCCCAGTGACAAGAAGGTGCAGGAGGGCGAGTTCATCACCATGGACTTCGGGTGCAAGTACCAGGGCTACTGCTCCGATATGACCCGCACCGTGGCGCTGGGAGAGCCCAGCGAGGAGATGAAGAAGGTCTACTACACGGTGCTGGAGGCCCAGAAGGCCGGCATCGCCGCGGCCAAGGCGGGGGTGCGGGGCTGCGACATCCACAACGCCGCGGCCAAGGTCATCGAGGACGCCGGCTACGGAGCGTACTTCGGCCACGGCTTCGGACACAGCGTGGGCATTGAGATCCACGAGTCCCCCAACGCCAATCACAGCAATCAGGACCCCATGCCCGAGAGGGTCGCGGTCTCCGCTGAGCCGGGGATCTACCTGCCGGGGAAATTCGGCGTGCGCATCGAGGATGTGATCCTGCTCACCCAGGATGGGTGCGAAGACATCACCCTGGCGCCGAAAGAGCTCATCGTTCTGTAAAAAACCTGAAAAACCCTTGCAAATATGGGGAGAATAGAGTAGAATAGCTTAGCTAAAGTTTCATTCATATGAAATACCTTGTTTGGAGGATGAATACCAATGCCTACGATTACTGCCAGTGATTTCCGCAATGGCGTGACCTTTGAGATGGATGGCCAGGTCATGCAGGTGGTGGAGTTCCAGCACGTGAAGCCCGGCAAGGGTGCCGCCTTTGTGCGCACCAAGATGAAGAATGTCATCACCGGCGGCGTGACCGAGACCTCCTTCAACCCCACCGCCAAGTTTGAGCAGGCCTATGTGGAGCGCAAGGACATGGAGTACAGCTACAACGATGGCGATCTGTACTACTTCATGGACCCCGAGACCTACGATCTGGTGCCCATCGGCGCCGAGATGCTGGGCGACAACTTCCGCTTCGTGAAGGAGAACATGCCCTGCAAGATCAACAGCTACAAGGGCAAGATCTTTGCCGTGGAGCCCCCCACCTTCGTGGAGCTGGAGATCACCGAGACCGACCCCGGCTTCCGCGGCGATACGGCCACCAACGTGACCAAGCCCGCCACCCTGGAGACCGGCGCTGAGATCAAGGTGCCCCTGTTCATCAACCCCGGCGACAAGATCAAGATCGACACC
>JAHAEW010000121.1 GCA_018374635.1 Clostridiales bacterium | reverse complement strand
GTGACCGTCACTGTGCTCCCCTTGGAGGCGCGGGTGGGGCTCACCTTCACGCTGCCGTTGTCCGTGTCCTCCACGCTCACCGTGTACCGGGTCGAGCCGCTACCGCCGGGACTCACCGCGTCCCACTTGGCATAGAGCGTCATATCGTCGTTTACTGGCTGGCTGAAGTTCCAAAGCTGGGTCAGATTCCCGTCAGCATACCAACCGGCGAAGTGGTAGCCCGATCTGCTGGGCGCTGCAGGTTCTGTCGCCACGCCGCCACGCTCCACCGTCTGGGATGGTACCGCCGTGCCGCCGTTGCTGTTGAAGCTGACGGTCACAGTCTGCGCCTGCGCTCCTTCCTTTACCATCACAGGCATCTTTGCCTGCACATTGCTGGGGTTGTCTACTCCGGCTGGCAAGAGCAGCCCACCCAAAACCGTCTGCTCACCAAGCTGTTCGGGGTTATAGCTGTCCACAGCCCACTGAACGCCGCAGATTGCAACCAAACCGCTGTTGAGCTGAACCACCGCCTGTTCGGGCAGGGCCAGTCCATCAAAAGGAGTTCCATACGCCGCTGTGAGACTGGACGGGTTGAGCAGAACACGCTCCACCGCCGGCTCCACCGTCAGGGTCAGCGCCAGCGTTGCAGTCACTCCTTCACTATTTGTAATTTGACTTTCATCTACGGCCAACGTACCAGTCAGCGTCTGCTCTTCCATACTCTCAGAG
This sequence comes from Clostridiales bacterium, assembly GCA_018374635.1. GTDB lineage: Bacteria > Bacillota > Clostridia > Oscillospirales > Oscillospiraceae > Pseudoflavonifractor_A. The sequence goes on along the minus strand of JAHAEW010000121.1, from coordinate 5,613 downwards.
TTGTAGTCGCTGCTGTCCCACTCCACTGGCAGGCGAACCGTGGTTCCATCGGCCAGATGGGCCACCACGCGCTCCGGGAGCTCCAGAGCCGAAAATTCAGTTCCCACCACACCGGTGGCGGTCAGGCCGTCCACGGATTCCACATCGGGCTGTCCCAACTCCGGAGCCTTACGTGTGCCCATGACGGTCAACTCCTCCAGACCGATGGCATCTCCGCTTGCTTGGGAATTCATTTCAGTAAAGTAGAGGCGGATATACCGCACGCCCTCAGGAACAACTTTCTCAAAATCACTGCTTTCAACTGAATCTGTCGGGTGGTCGGCTCCAGTACGGTCTGTAAATGTTGCAAGCGTAGTCCAGCACGTTGCATCCTTTGCATTGTCTTCCTCAAACGCACTCGGATCCCCGATATCCGTCCCAATATTCGTATCACTGTAATCCTTGGGTTCGAAGTCGTCTCCCGCTGCTTGGATCACATAGTCGGTGGGCCAGACTTTATTAAAGTACTCCACAGAAATAGATGTAATACTTTGCACATCCTCGCCCAAGTCCACCACAATCCATGCATCTCTGTCAATATTCCTCTTCATTTTATTGCTGGACCAGCGAGTTTCGGCATCACCATCCACCGCCAGGGCTGGTCCGGTTTGACCTGATACCTCTACGCCAGATACATACACGGTCTGCTTCAGAGCCAGATTTCCCTCCTGCGGCCCCACCGGCTCTTCCGCATCCGGCTTGACGGTCACGGTAGCAGTCAGTTGGAATTGGCCTGGGTTCGTCAGCCCCTCATCCAGCACATAGGTACCTACAAACTCATAATCGCCCGGCTCATCCGGGTCATACTCCTCGCAGCTCCAGGTCACGGGCAGGGACACCACAGAGCCGTCGCTGAGTGTTACCTCCGCCCGCTCGGGCAGGCCCACCATGTCGAGAGCTGTACCATAATTGACGCTGATGTCTGTCACACCGGCATTGGCCTCATAAATATTGGGGCAATTCAGAGGAATCGTCCCGGCGGGTGTGTCCGCCCCATTGCCGCTGACTAAAACGATCTCGGCAACGGCGGGGCTAGTACCTGGCTTCCATTCCAGCCGGAGGGCCAGAAGCGCCCCCAGGTCAGAGGTGTCATATGTACATACGCCCTGGTTCAACGTACCCAAGCTTACCCAGCTCTCGTCCGCAGTCTGTACCTTCACCTCCGCATCGCTGATGGCAGAGGGAGATTGCAGAATGGTGATGGCGGAGGGCTCGGCATTTTCCGAGATGAGGTATTGCAGATAGCCGCCTTCCATCCCAATCTGGCCGGGAGCAAAGAGCGTGGTGATATCGCCGTCCACGAGCTTTTCGAAATCACCCCCGGGCTGGCCGCTGAACGCCCCGGCGGGGTCGTCCTGATCCAGCTTGGAGTTTACTTCCAGCTCGTTGAACTTAATCCAGCCGCTGTCGGTCTTTGTGATCTCCAGTTTGATGTAGCGGGCTGTCTGCCCACCGCCATTGCAGGCGTAGTAGCGGTAGGGCGGATCCATATTGGGCTGATTGTCAAAGCGCCCAATCTCCGCCCACGTCCCATCCTTCTCCGGCTTGTCGCTGATACTGATAGACAGATAGTGGGGGTAATCTCCACTCTCGGGGAAGAACAGGGTTACGTCATAGAGCGGCTGCTTGGAGCCCAAGTCGTAAATGACATACTGCCCCTCCTGCTGCTTGGCGTTGGTCCACACAAGGGACGCACGGTCGCCGTCCACCATATCGCTCCACTCCCCTTGGTGAATCCCCATGTTGGTGGACTCAAATTCCAGGTCAGTCACGATTGCGGAAGCGGCTGCGGAAAGAACGGGGAGTGTGCCGGCGTATACAGAGCCGGACTGGTTAACCATTCTAATATAGCGCACTGTCATGTCACCAGAGGACGTATAGTCCTTCCACACCGCACCGTTTGTCGAGGTCTGGAGGACAAAGCCCTCTGGAAGCGTTTCCTCTACTGTGATTTGGCTGATTCCCATGATCTCCGGAAGGCGGATACCCACGTAGCCGCCGGGCTCCAAAGTAAACTCCCCCCCGGCGCGCAGGGTGTAAATACCTCCGTCCTCCGTGACGGACAGGCCCTCCGTGGATGCCAGGTTGGTGTAGAGCAGTGTGTTCTCCGCCACGTCGGTCTTCACGGAAAACTCCCGGATGTTGGTCCAGTAGTCGGGCTTCGCGCCATAGCCGGCCTCCACCAGACGCAGGCGCACATACCGCGCCGCCAGGTCCAGCCCCTCCACCAGAATATGATGGGAGTTGACCTTCTCCGCCAGTGTCACCCAGCTCTCCCCGTCCACAGAACACTCCAAAGTTGCCTTGTGCAGGTAGTCGTGGTCGCTGTCGTTCTTGCCCTGTAGGATATCAACAGAGCGGATGGTCTCGACCTTCCCCAAATCCACACCTACATAGTCCCCCTCCTGCTGTACAATGTTATAGGAGGCGTAGGTGCCGGGGGCGCCGTCAAATATCTTGTCCGAGTTTGCGCTGTCCTCCTGCCTCTTGCCGCCCAGAACCGCATAAAAGGATTGCTCCCCTAATCCCCCGTCAGGACTCAGCAGAGGCAGCAGCTCGTCCCGTACAGCGGCGATAAGTTCGTTTGCAAAAGGCTGGAGACGCTTACTGCCCGCCTTGGCTGTCTTGTCGGCGTATTGGGGCGTTTTGTAGTTATCCCACTCGTCCAGTCCGATGCTGGCATTGGATAGGTAGGTCCACGCGCTGTTCACATCGCCGCTCCGCACCGCCAGTTGAGCCAGAAGGCCCTGCTGGGCGGCTGTGACCACACCAGCCAGTGAGCTCAGCCAAGGGTCCAGCTCCTCTACCAGCGCTTCATTGGTGCAGTTGGCACGGAAATCATCCACCGCGTTCAGAATATGGGTAAATTCCGTCATCAGGCTCTCCAGTTCTTCATCACTGGAGCTCAGTTGGCCGGACAGCGCCTTTTCCAGTACGGAGTCCAAACGGTCCTTCAGGTATTCCGATTCCGGGAAGCCCTGAGAAATACGCCCTGAATCCGGGCAATTGGAGATATTGCGGGCGATGGTAAGGTAGGAGTCATACACCTCAGGCTGGAGGTATTTGAAGCAGTCCTCCCACAGCGCCTCCATATAGTCGGTGTAATTATCCCGGTTCCAGCCCCAGGAAATCAGTTGGAAGTAGGCCACCTTGTTGGCCTCGGGATAGTTCACTGGATTGGAGATAATTCCCATCTGTCCGGTGAGCCCATCCGCATTGGATACATAGTGGCTGATATCGCCCAGATAGATACCAGCCTTGTCGTGCTCGGAGCAAGGGTAATTGAGCCAGGTAACCGGGTAGTGCCCGGACTTCTCATAGGGCCAGTCAATATTGTCCTGATTGATGGGGGAGTTGACGTCGGAGCCGGTCCAGTAGATGTAGATATCGGAATCCAGCCCCTTGAGCGCATTTAGCTCTGAGCCATTCCCCGCCCAGCCTACATTATATCCTTTAGGACAGTAAACAATGGGGCCGCAGTCACCCTTTTCCTTAAGCCAAGTGTTGATTGTGTTGAGCAGCGCGACCACATCCGCGTTGGTACCGCTGTTGTAGTCGTCATTCAGGATATGGAAATTGCGCACGCCCACATCATAGAGCTGCTGGAATTTGGCCTTCAGCTTCTCCACATTCTCCTGGTACTTTTTATATTGCGCCCCGGACTGTGGATCGCTGCTGGCGCCATTAAAAAAGCCGCCCTTGCCGATGTGGACAGACCAGGCGTAGTCCACCTTGGTCTCCTCAGATACCTCTGCCAGATGCTTGATCTGGGCCAGTTCCTCTTCTGGGTACAGCTCGTACCACCGCTCTGCATGGTAAGGGTCGGTTTTGGAGGCGAAGACATACATATTGCCCTTTACATCCCGGATAGAACGCATCTGGCTTTCCCGGCCCTCATAATCAAAGCCACCGTAGAAACCCTCGATAAAGCCACGGAACCGCACGTTGGAGTAATCCTCGATCTGTACCGGCAAAAACTTCTGCCCGGCAAATGAGGTAAACATCATCTGCAACGTGGCAAGGCCGTAGTAAACGCAGTCGCTGTCCCCACCTACGATCGTGATAATGCCGTTTGGGTTGCTCTCCGTGTCCGCTACCAGCATATAGGGGTCATACTTCCCAGCACTAGTGCTGTCTTCTTCCGCGAACAGATCTGTGCGTACGGCCGGCGTGGGGTCCGGTACGGTACTATCTTCATCGCCGTAGACCCCCAGCAAAATATTGGTCTTGCCCTCCGCAGTAGAGGACGACGTGGTCATACTCCGTCCGTAATCGGTAAGGATTTCTTCCAGAAAGTCCTTGGTCGCCTGGTCTATCCCGGTCTCCACTACCACGTTGACCTCCTGCGTCATGGTGAACGGGACCACTTCATCGGGGTAGACCGTCGAATGGGGCACAGGATAAATTTCATAGCGGTTTGGATCCTCTGAAAAACCGTTCTTCAACTGCTTATCAGCGGGGACAGAGTTGTCCCCGCTGGGCATTTGCGCAAATGCCGGCGTCACCATTGTGGACAGCACTGCTGTTGTGAGCAGCAGCGCCAGGGCACGCTTTTTCACTTCCATTCGCATTATTCACCCTTCCTATTACTTTTGAATCACTTTCCTGCTATTCTGAACCTTTTCTATCCCAGACGCCCCCCTTTCTCTTGTAAGCCCTATCCTTCCAGACACCGCCTTGGCTACATTTTATCATATTTTTTAAAGTGCTCTTCTGCTTTTTAGTTTAATTGCAATCATTTATGCAAACAAGTATGATCTTTTTTCATACCTTACAGCTGTTCCTTCCCCACTATTTATGAAGTGTGTAAAGTATCTCCAAATGCTCTAAACGTGCCTTTTTCGCTGTTTCGGATACCCTCGCACATTATTTTTGACACTCTCCTCATAGCAGCTTCACTACCATAGTACATAAGAGAAATGCTGCGTGATGTAGGCTCTGCCCGCATCACGCAGCATTTTTATGGTTTGTCTACCGGATATTGATATACCGCAATCAGATATCTGCCGAGTTTCCTGATAAGGAAACAAAATTTTAGGCTTTTGAATCAGACCTTTGCGGCCGTCACGCTGCGCCTGACTTGCATCAGCAGAAGCACCAGACTGACACCCAGCAGAATATGACCAATTCCGGCAATACCGGAAATCGCGGCGCTCACACTGGTGGAAAGTGCAGTGCCCAAAATCTGGGTCACTCCCCGCACTACAAGCATCATGGAGGTCAGGTTAAGGCCAATATGATAGGCGGCCAGTATCCGGCCGGTCCTGGTCCCAGTGAAAGAAAAGCTCTTTTCAAGCAACAGCAGCAACAGGAAAAATACCATGCCCAGCAGGAAATAATGGGTATGTACCAACCCCAACGTGGTTTTGGCAGTAAAGCCGTTAAACTTTGTAAATTCCCGGTAAAATACGCCGCCAACCATTGCAAGAACGGCATAAAGCAGAGCCGTATTCATGTATCGTTTCATGTTCATTCCTATAATCCGCCTTTCTGCGAAAGGCACCGACGGGGTTATGAAACGCAGGTGCTTTCGCCTGAAATTGATGTTTGCTATACTGTTCACGGGAGTGCTCG